>NZ_PCYR01000059.1:0-2210 GCF_002553805.1 Lactobacillus sp. UMNPBX19 | reverse complement strand
CGCATCTATCAAACAGCCTAAACAAAAGTGTTCAAGTTATTATTGCAATTTACGAAAAAATTTATTTTTAAGAAAAACAAACGTCAAGTTTTTTGGGCAAATTGTGTAACAATCGCTTTATTCGTTTTACTAAGTCTGGCGGTTAGCCCAAGCAGTACAACCACTACTTCACTTAATGAGAACGCCTCAGCCAAAAGCAGCAGAGTAGTTCATAAAACGATCATTAAAAAAGTTGGAACTAAAGAACTTAATAAAGAAAAAGCTAGAGCTAAGGTTCTCAAACAAGAACAAAAGAATAAACAAGCTGAATATGACAAGTTAAAGCAGCAACTTGATGACTACCAAGAAAAAGAAGAACAACAAAAACAAGAAGCTGAACAAGCAAGAAAAAAGTCGGAAGCGGCAGCTAAAAAAGAGGCCAAAGCCCGTCAAAAAGAAGCTGAAGAACAACAAAAAGCTGCTCAACGTCAGGAAGCAAATACTAATAGTTCTTCTAGTTCGTCTGATTCTTCTAATCAAGGTGATCTTTATACTGGTAACCAAGGAACAATTGTCGGAAACAGTAATTCAAAAATTTACCACGTACCTGGTCAAGCAGGCTACCATATGAATTCAGTTAATGCCGTTTACTTTAACAGTGAACAAGACGCAATTAATGCTGGCTATAGAAAGGCCAAAAGATAATGAAATATAAGAAATTTACCGAATTTTTAACAGTTACCCTTTTGTTTTCTTTCGGAATTAGTCAAACATATACTGTTCAAGCTAGTTCATCTAACGATACTAAAGTCGCTAAAAAATATAAGTATGACTATACTGATCAAAAGAAAGCAAAAAATTTAAAAAAGAAGAACAAAAAAATTGAGAAGAAAATTAGCTCTTTGGATAAAAAGATAGCTGATCTTCAAAAGCAATTAAAAAACTACACTAATCCAAATGCAGTTGAATCTTTAAGTAAACAAAAATTAGCTAGTCTTGATTATACGGGGAAAACTGTTGTTAACGTAAACAATAATAATCCAGATTTTTCAAAGCAAGATTTAGATACAAGTCATGGTGCCTGGCAAAAATATGGCGATCTTGATTCACAAAATCGTGTAACTGCAGCAAATGCACTTTTAAATAGTTCCTTAATGCCAAAAACAAAACGAGAGCCACTGCATGTCAATCCAACTGGCTGGCATAATAAGAAAATAAATGACCATTGGCTCTATAATCGTTCTCATTTAATTGGTTATCAACTCACAGGTCAAAATAATAATTGGAAAAACCTGATGACTGGGACTAGGCATTTAAATGATCCAGATATGCTAATGTATGAGAATGAAGTGGCTACTTATTTAAAGTCCTCTCCATCAAATTATGTTCGGTATCGAGTTACACCAATTTTTAGAAATAATGAATTATTAGCCCGTGGTGTCGAAATGGAGGGACAATCAATCAACTCAAACGATGTTCATTTCCATGTTTATATTTTTAATGTTCAAGATGGTGTAAACATAAACTACGCTAATGGAACCAGTAAAGCTTCTTAAGTTTTAATAAAATAACTATGTTAAAGTTATTTTATTTTCTATACTTCTATTCGCTTCTCTCAATTTCCTAAGTTCAAACCTATACTTTTCCTTCATAATGCTCATTCAATTAGTATTTATGCTCAATAGTTTAGGTGTATGAATATACTAAATGAAAAAAGATAATATTATAAATTCTTCATTTAATTGCAGTTTAACTTTATTCTAAAAAGCGCAGGCAGAAATCTGTGTGAAAGGAATTGTGATTGAAGTGATAGACAACTTAGGAGCTGCGATCAAAAAAGGCGCAAGAGTTTGAGAATGACTCAAGAAGACCTTGCGGAATTCAGTAGTCTATCAGTGAATTTCATCTCTAAGATTAAAAGAACAGGTAATCAAAATATCAGTATTCAAAAATTAGATGCGATTGCAAAGGAACTACAAACATCCGTAATTACTTTAATTGATGAATCATCCAAAACTCCTGAACCACAGGCATTTGCAAGTAAGTTAAGCAATGACCGTGTTTTTCTTGACAAGCTTACAAATGATATGGAAAAACTTCCTGTTGAACAGGAAGAGGCCTTAACTAAAAGTTTTATTACTATAATTAATACTTTTGCTAAAGAAGATAAATAAAAGTGTCTGGGAAAAAACTAACTTTCAGATACCAAAAGACGATCAATCCAACTCTTA
>NZ_PCYR01000058.1:0-2212 GCF_002553805.1 Lactobacillus sp. UMNPBX19 | reverse complement strand
TAAGAGTTGGATTGATCGTCTTTTGGTATCTGAAAGTTAGTTTTTTCCCAGACACAAAACTATTAATTAACAATTTTTTTGACTTATAATACCTTTTTTAGCTTGCTCGGCAAGAAAGCTTGCCTTAGCAATCTTAACGGCACCAGTTAAGATGCCAGAATCGTTACGAAGGCGTAAGGTAGTATCGTGGATATCTAGAACCAAGTTATCACCTAAAAAAGCTAAATCGTAGTCAGAAGTATAAATTTCAAAATTAGCATTATTTTCAATTTTTACTGAGTAGCGTGGATCGTGTTTCATTGTATCGAGCGAGATTAATGAATAATCCATTCCGATATTACATGATCCGCCTTCAATTGAGTAGTCGCCACCACCGCCATCAACAATTAAAAGTATTTCATGTGTGTTATAACCACGTTTTTTAAGAAAATCGATTGCATCTTGGCTAATTCTCATTTTTACCATAGTACCCTCTCCTA
This sequence comes from Lactobacillus sp. UMNPBX19, assembly GCF_002553805.1. Classification (NCBI taxonomy): domain Bacteria; kingdom Bacillati; phylum Bacillota; class Bacilli; order Lactobacillales; family Lactobacillaceae; genus Lactobacillus; species Lactobacillus sp. UMNPBX19. The sequence goes on along the minus strand of NZ_PCYR01000058.1, from coordinate 1,733 downwards.
ACTCTTTCTATTTTTATTTTAGAAAAAAGTAGAACAGAATCAATTATTTTGCTTAAATTTTGGTGAAGTTTCAGGTGCCCAAATTAAGCAGATAATAAAGGCAGTCAAAAGAACAATTGCGCAGATTAGCATTGATAAGCTTGCACCGCCTTGATTAGTCAAAATAGGCAGTAAAAAGGTTCCTGCCGCAGCACCAAATCTGCTGATAGTAATACAAGTTCCAACTCCGGTTCCGCGAACCTTAATATCGAATAGTTCAGTTGGGTATGGGTAATCAAGTACTAAACCAGAAGATAAGATAATCGCAAAAATACAAAAGATAGCAAGTTGAATATTGGAATTAAGGCTTTTATTAATAGCTAAAAAGCCGATTAGGATACCTGAAAGTAAAAAGTTGCTGATAAGGAATGCGCGTCGACTAATTCTGTTGAAAAGTAAGATTCCTAAAATGACGCCGATAAACATACCACCATTGTAGATAATCCCAGAAATCTTTTGATCTGTAACATGCATACTTTGTAAAAGAATTGGAAGGAAAATACTGATACCAAAGAATGCAAAGGCTTGGCAAGCATAAAAGAGACCACCGACTAGAGTACGACGTAAATATTTCCCGGAAAATAATGTTGTCCATGAAACTTCTTTGATAGGCTTAGCCTTTTTTAGTTTTTTAGAAATTCCCCATTTGCGACCCATGTGCTTTTTAATAACTTTATTAGCTGTTTTGATCTTACCACGACTCGCAAGCCAGCTAGGGGATGCAGGTAAAGGAAAAATAGATCTAAAAATAGCTGCAATAAATGCTGGAATAGCACCAGTTGCTAAAATAATTTGCCAAGTATGTGAACCAAGGCCCGTAATGAAAGCACCTGCTATATATGAAGCAATAAATCCAATTGTCCAGTAAATAAGCAAATGGCTTTGTTTTTTGCTGTCCTCTCCTTTAGGAAGCCATTCAGTTAAAAGGGCATTTCCAACAGTATAGTCAACGGCAATCATTAATCCAATCAGTACTCTGATGATGAAAAGAAAGAGAAAATCATTAATTAATAACTGTGTTAAAGATAAGGCACCTAAAACATACATATTAATCATTAATAGTTTTCGTCTACCAATCTTATCGGATAAACGACCAATTAAGATACTACCTGCTAATCCAATTAAAGATCCTGCTCCAATTAATCCAGTCCAGAGATCACTAATTTGAATATATTTACTTGCATTAGAAAGAGCAGTACCAGATATACCTAAAGCAAAACCACAAGCGATTTGACCTAATACTACTGCAATAAATACTCGTAAGTGAATAGACATGAGGGGAGCTTTTTTATAATTCTTCTTTTCTTTGACGTCCTTGGTATTGTTTTGATTTTCTTTTAGCATAACATGAGTTAAATCATCTAGATTAACTCGAAAAAATCCTCCTTAAAAATTTATAGTATACATTCTACCCTAACAAAGATTTTAAATTGATGCAAAATTAAGTTAATTTTTTATTAGATACTTACAATTATTTAATGGCATATTAATATTACTTAAAATTAAGAAGGGTAGTAATAAGATGAGATTACGTAGAAAAGCTAGCCAATTTAGTCGTTAATCAGGAGTTATTTCTCCTGATGTTTCAAATAGAAATTAGGTTAGTTATGTCAGAAGAAGTAATTATTAGAAAATCGCCGATTGTAAAATTAAATTGAACACTTGATAAAAAATAAAAAGTCCATTCGGACCTG
>NZ_PCYR01000057.1:0-2238 GCF_002553805.1 Lactobacillus sp. UMNPBX19 | reverse complement strand
AGTAAGCGTCAAATAAAATAGTGTACTTAAAAACCGTCCCAGTTACTGTTATACTGAGACGGTTATTTAAGTTCTTTTATTTACAATTCTTCTGGATCTTCTCTTGCCACGGTAAATAAGCTTCAAGGGTTTCCGAATCCAGAATCTCTTCATTCGGTAATTTCTGAAGCAAATAATTCAAGTACTTTTCAGGATCAAGGCCATTTCTCTTGGCAGTTTCAATTAAGCTTAGAATAAAGCCACTTGCAGTAGCACCCTCAAAACTTTGAGAAAATAACCAATTCTTCCGGCCCATGACGAGTGATTTTACAGCGCGTTCGGCCTTATTGTTAGATAATTCTAAATTGCCATCAAGCAAGACATGCTCAAAAGTAGCTTGATGCTTGAGGGTATAATTAATGGCTCTTCCCAATTTAGAGCCTGGCAAAACGGTGATTTTATTTTTCTCACACCAGTTGAAGAACTCTTGCATTAGAGGCTTGAGCTTTGCTTGTCTTAGCTGGTAACGTTCTTGTTTGCTCAAATTCTCCCAGGTTTGTTCTAAGTAAAACATGCGATTGCAGTAGTTGAGTCCTTTTTGGGCAAGGGACTTTTCAGAAGCCTGTTGTGGTACGGCTTCGTGAAACTTTCTTCTAACATGAGCCCAGCAGCCAACTAAAGTTGCTTTCGGCAATTGCTCATAAGCCTGCCACATATCACAGTGCAAATAACCGGGATAGTTTCCTAAAAAGTTTAAGGCAACCTTGCCACTCCGGGAAGGATCATGATGATAGAGTGTAATCCCGTATTGATCATGTTTGCCTGAAAGGAAGACCCAATAGTAAGTCTTGATTGTTTTACTTTCTAAGACTGTGTAATAAGTTTCATCGGCATGTAAAATTGGCCGCATTAACAGCTTTTGCTTAAGCAGATCATACACTGGTTTAAAGTAGTATTGACTGCTTTTCAAATCCCAATAATTTAACATCTGTCTTGAAACTTTTAGTCCCATCTTCTTCCAGTCGCTTTCTTGGCGATAGTCCGGCACCTTCATTTCATATTTTTGATAGAGTGAATGAGCGATGAGTGAAGCTGAACCTAGACCATGGTTTAGGGGAGCTTTAGGTACTGCAGCTTTAATGATCTTGTCGCTATAATTTCTTTGACTGCAATATTTACATTTGTAAGCATGTTGGATATGGTCTAGCCTTTTAAGTTGAGCTGGGATAAACAATAATTCTTGGCGAACTGACTGCTTGCCTATCTCAATCAGCTCATGATGACAATCAGGACAATGCTTGTCGCCTAATTCATGGTGAACCTCTTCAGCTGGAAGGGCAGCTAGTAAGTCAGCACGCTTTCGTTTGTGAGCTTGTCTTTTATAAGTAATAGTCTGAACGGCGGCGTCGGGGACGTTCTCCGTCATCTTGAGCATCAGGTTCATCAAAGAGACTTGTTTGTCCATTTAAAGGCATTTGTTCTGAAGATTTGCCATAACGTTTTTGCGTTAAGTAAGCCACTTGTTCACGGAGGAGCTTGATTTCATCAGTTAAGTTTTGAATAGTAGTTGCTTGTTGTGCAATAATCTTTTCCAAATTTTCTTGTGACATGAGTTAAACTTCCTCCTAAATTTATTAGTTAAAAGAATATCAAAAAAGCGTGCGATGTCAAGTGTTAGTAGAATTCGCACGCTTTCGTGTTCTTTATTTTTGGATTGATTGCGAAGCCCTTCATTAGCCAGTCGACCTGCTCAGAAGATAAAGCTTGAACTTCATTTTGATTCCTGGGCCAGTTCAATTTTCCATTTTCAAATCTTTTGTATAACAGCCAAAAACCTTGTCCGTCCCAATAAAGGGCTTTGAAGCGGTCCTTGCTTCCGCCGCAAAAGAGGAAGACTTTGCCGCTAAAAGGATCAAGTTCAAACTGTTCTTTGACTAAAGTTGCTAGTCCATCAATGCCTTTACGCAGATCCGTCTTGCCGCAAACGATATAGACTTGCCCTAAGTCACTGAGCTTAATCATGGCAAGACTTTCTCAAGCAGCTTATTCATAATTTCAGTATCTAAACTACTGTAGAAGTTCAGTTCTAAGTCATTCTTCTTTAAACTAAGCAACAGATTATTGCGTGGTGGACGAGCCTTCTTAGGTTTAGAAGAGTGGCCAAGTGCCACAATGGGTTGTTGTTTTTCGATCATATTCTTAACCTCCATTAAATTGATGAGATTAGAATACCTGAAAAATGAAGGCTAAAACAGATAC
>NZ_PCYR01000056.1:0-2264 GCF_002553805.1 Lactobacillus sp. UMNPBX19 | reverse complement strand
ATGTTAGAAAATATTGGTTAAATATATCCACTTTATTTTATTTGAATACATTTTCCTATCTTATCTTCGTTTATTAATATCTGCTTTCAACCTTTTTAGCACACTCCCAAACTTTTGCTAGCTTAGAAACTATAAGGACAACTTTACAAAAGCGTCAACCGATAAACTTGGATAAGATTTATATTTCCTTTGCTAAGTAGTGCCCTAAAACTTAGGACTCCATTTAACTGGACGTAACACTACGCCCGCTATCTCGTCATTCACTTGGAAATTCGAGAATACTTTTCTAATTATTTGCAAAGCTCCGTTAATATCCGCATTGATTAAGCGGTCATCATTAGCTTTAAACAAACCACGTTTAATTCGTCTGTTAACAGGGCTTTTACCTTGTCGCTTTCTGCTTTTATTGCCGTTTTCCCAACAAGGCTGTTCATGATCTAAACTACTAGTTTGACTAGTGTAACTTTCGTTAGTTTGAATAACAGTAATTCCTGCTAAATTAGCCTTGTACTTAATCATGTCGATCATCACCTGGTGAGGAATCCCAATAAAGTTTTGATTATTTCTTTTCCCCATATTTGAACTTCTTTTCCATGATTTGTTCTTACCAATGACAATTGTGTTTGCCTCACAGTTTAACGCATAATCCACGATACGTTTAGATGCTTTGTGGGCAAATTGCCTAATTTTGTCATTGCGCCAAGCGGTAATTTTCTTCATGGCTTGGGTATCTTGATAGACAACTTTCTTACCTTGTTTGGTATTAATTATTCGTTCAAGCTGATGGTGTCTAGCTTGAAGCTGTCTTAATTCAGCACGCTTTTTATTATAATACTGGTTAACCGACTTAATTCCACGACCGTTAATGAGTAGTGGACGATTACCAGTGTTAGAAGCGCAAGCAAAAGCATTATCAATTCCAGGATCAATCCCAATATATTTACCGTTATCTGGTAAGTATTTAATTTCTTTATTGGCTTTATATGGAACAATTACTTTATAACCATTAGCGACAGGTTTAAAAGCAACGCGTCCAATTTTTTCAATATTAGGCGCAAGTTTTAGCTTTAAATCCAATTTTGGAACAATCAAATAGCCATCTTTAACTTTAGCGTTCTGATTAGTCACAAAGAAGGTATGGCGTTTGTCCCGTAAATAACGGGGCAATCTTGGTTTTCCGCTAAACTTACTAGGATTAGCTTTGTAGGCTTTCAGCGCTTTAAAGAATGCCTGCCAAACAGTTGTGACCTCTCTTAAAGTCTGTTGTGCCGATTGGACATAGCCTAAGCTATGATAAAGCATTAACTCACGCTTTTGATAACGCTCTTTAAATATTTGATCGAGTTGACTATAGCCTTTAATATATCTTTTCTTAAAGAAACCTTGTCTTAAGTCAAAAAGGGCACGGTTGTACAAATTGTGTGCTACTAAAGAATACTCATCAAGCTTCGGATTAGCTTTAATCAGATATTCACTGGCTAATTGCTCATATTGCAGATCATTTCTAGGAACTTGCTTATTCTTTTTTGCCATCTTTTTCACCGCCTTTCTGATTTAAGGTGCTTTCTATAAGCTTACGTTCCACTCGTCTATGAGAATATTCTCTCATAGAGAAGCAATGCAGTAGGCTGATAATTTCTTCAAACAGCTCTTCTTCATCAGTCTTAGGATTCAGCTCATTTGAGATAGTTTCAATCGCTGTCCCGTAGTTTTTAAACAAGTATTCAAATAGCTCAAACCCTACACGACTCAATCTATCTTGATGAGTAATGATTACTCTTTCAACTTTGCCTGCCAAAACTAAGTCTAATAATTTAAAGAACTGTTTTCGATTTTTAAAAGAGATGCCACTGGCAATATCTGAAAAGGAATTATCGACATGATAGCCTTTATTTTCAGCGAAATCACGTAATTCTTGCATTTGATTAGCTAAATCATGTTTTTGCTTATAAGTAGAAACACGACCATAGAGAATAGTCTGACGAGGAGTATGTTTATTTTTAAACAACCAAACCGAATCATCGTCAAACTCAAATTGACCTGTTGGCTTTTGAACAGCTTTAATAAAACCTTTTTCACGATAACGCTTCAAAGTTGAGCGGCTAATTTGAAGTATTTCCATTACTTGATTAGCTTTCATAGTTTCACCTCCTTAACTAATATTATATCATATGTATTCAATAAATAGGCGAAAAGAAAATAAAAAGATCATATTATTACATCAAGACTAATAATATGATCTAATTTAGTTAATTATTTCTTAC
>NZ_PCYR01000055.1:0-2338 GCF_002553805.1 Lactobacillus sp. UMNPBX19 | reverse complement strand
CAGGTCCGAATGGACTTTTTATTTTTTATCAAGTGTTCAATTTAATTTTACAATCAGCGATAATTTTTTTTTATAGTTTCATAAGACTTATCAAGATGTGTAAGGAATAAAAAATTCCTGATGTTAATGAAAAATAAAACAACTTCATATAAGCTAAATGTTATTAATTTTGATTCATTAATAAGACAATAAAAAAGTAAAAAGCTATTTATATAGATTAATATCTGGTATAAACGTTATTTAATTTAATTAAATATTATAAAAATTTGCGCAAAAAAGAAGATTTTTTTATTAAATAGGCCTATACTTATAATTGATTATTAGTAGAAAGGAACTATATATTATGAAGAAATTAAACACAAATAAATTAACTGATAAACAAGCTGACCTTTTTAAGAACAATTTAGTTTACATTGCTACTGTTGATGAAAATGGTAATCCACAAGTTGGTCCTAAAGGCTCAATGACAGTATTAGACCCATCTCATATGCAATATCTTGAAAAAACTAAAGGTGCAGCCTTTGAAAATATTAAAAATGGTTCAAAAGTAGCATTAGTAGCAGCTGATGTACCATCACATACTGCTGTTCAAGTTTTGGCTACGCCACATGTTCATGAAGATGATGAATATGCAAAGAAGATCGTTTCTGGTACCGATACTCCAAATGCATTTGTAGTAGTACTTGATATTGATGAAATTTTTGAATAATTAAAAGTTATTCTGCGTGTAATTTGAATAAATTAAGAAAGACTGAGTATTGATAAAATACTTAGTCTTTTTTTTGCGAGATAACTTGCTTATTTTTTATATTAATGTAAGATTAAAATTAATTGAATTAAATTATATGATTAAAAGGAGAAAATAAAAATGGGTGCTTTATCAGAACAAGAACTAGCAGCTTTCTCTGCAGATTTTAATAAAGACAATAAAAATAAAGTGGCATCTCGCGCTGCTCGTCAAAATGGATTATTTGAAGCTTCATTTAATGATGATGTTTCAAAGCGGTTAAATCATGCATTTTCAACCGAACTTGATATTGGTGGGGTAACTGACCAAAAACATTCTGGTCGCTGCTGGGAATTTGCAACATTAAATGTTTTACGTCATCATTTTGGTAAGAAATATCACGTTAAAGATTTTACTTTCTCACAAGCATATAACTTCTTTTGGGATAAGATTGAGAGAGCAAATGCTTTTTATGATAGCATGATTCGTTTGGCAGATAAGTCAATTGATGATCGTGAAGTAGAAACTTGGCTTAATTTTGCGGGTCAAGACGGTGGTCTATGGCAAATGGCAATTAATTTGGTTAAAAAATATGGAGTGGTTCCTTCATATGCAATGCCAGAGAATGCTACATCAAATAATACCGGTGCATTAATTGATTCTTTGGCTCGTAAAGAAAGAAAAGATGCACTTGTATTACGTAAGTTAGTGCAAGAAGGCAAGCTCGAAGAAGCAGAAAAGGCTAAGAAAGAGTTTTTAAATGAAGTTTACCGAATGGCTGCAGTAGCTTTGGGTGAGCCACCTAAAAAATTTGATTTAGAGTACCGAGACGACGATAAGAAATATCATTTAGAAAAGGATTTAACTCCACGTCAATTTGCTGAAAAATATTTAAAAGACTTTAATTGGGATGATTACGTTGTTTTATTAAATTCACCTAATTATGATTACAATAAACGCTATCACCAAGGTTTATACGATAATGTGGCTGGTGGAACTCCGATTACGGGGCTAAATGTACCAATTGAAGTGTTAGCAAGAGCAGCTGCAGCCCAATTGAAAGATGGAAAAGCAGTTATTTTTGGAAACGACGTATTAAAACAAATGGAACGTAAGACTGGTTTCCTTGATACTGAATTATACAAAACGGATGATCTATTTAGTGTTGATACTCAAATGAGTAAAGCAGATCGTTTAGCCACTGGGGAAGGATCTGCAACACACGATATGACCTTAGTCGGTGTAGATGAAGATAATGGCGAAATTCGCAAATGGAAAGTAGAGAATTCTTGGGGCGATAAGTATGGTCATAAAGGATTCTACGAAATGAGCCAAAAGTGGTTTGAAGAATATGTGTATGATGTAGTTGTTGATAAGAAATACTTACCTGAAGATTTGGTTAAGCTCTGGGAAGGTCCAGCAGTTGACCTAGAACCTTGGGCACATGTTGGCTTATAAAATTAACAAGAGATCGAAAGATCTCTTTTTTCTGGCTCTTTTGCAAATCCTGTTGATGGATAATTTTAAGAAGGAATTAAGCAGCTAAGAAATAGCTGTTTGATTCCTTTTCTTTTATAATATTTTCTTCGAGTCTAATTCTAATTAATAAAT
>NZ_PCYR01000054.1:0-2912 GCF_002553805.1 Lactobacillus sp. UMNPBX19 | reverse complement strand
GCCAAGAACAGCAATGATCCAAGTGCAGTAGCAACAGCTACAAAACACTTGCAAGATGCTCAAAGCGGTTTGAATGGCAATAGCAATTTAGCGAAGGCTAAGGATCAAGCTGACCAAAATATTGATGACGTAGCAAAAGCCGCAAAGCAGGCAATTGAGAATACTAACGGTATTACTGAAAGTGAGAAACAAGCTGCTCAGGGCCAAGTTGATGCCGATGCTCAGGCCGCTAAGGAAGCTATTGGTAAGGCTGATTCTAATCAAGCTGTTACTGATGCAGTCAACAACGGAACTGTAGCAATCAACAAGGATGATGCCAATGCCGCAATTGATGGAGCACTGGCTGAAAAGAATAATTCAATTGATGATGCTCCTAACCTGACTACTGAAGAAAAGCAAGCTGTGAAGGACCAAGCTAAGACAGAAGCAGATAGTGCCAAGACTGCCATTAGCAATGCAAAAACTGTCGGTGATGTTGCATCAGCTAAGAAGAATGGTGTTGATAACATTAACAACATTAATGTTCCTACTACTTCTGCAACTAAAGATGCTGCTAAGGATGCCATTGCTCAAGCTGCTAAGACTAAGGACGATGCAATCGATGCTTCAGACTTAACTGCTGAAGAAAAGGCTGATTTGAAGAAGAAAGTTGCTGGTGAAGTTCAAACAGCTAAGGGCAATATTGATGCTGCCACTAAAGACACTGATGTTGAATCAGCTAAGAACACTGGTGTTGGAAAGATTAACGACATTAATGTTCCAACTACTTCTGCAACTAAAGATGCTGCTAAGGATGCCATCGATCAAGCTGCTAAGACTAAGGACGATGCAATCGATGCTTCAGACTTAACTGCTGAAGAAAAGGCTGATTTGAAGAAGAAAGTTGCTGGTGAAGTTCAAACAGCTAAGGGCAATATTGATGCTGCCACTAAAGACACTGATGTTGAATCAGCTAAGAACACTGGTGTTGGAAAGATTAACGACATTAATGTTCCAACTACTTCTGCAACTAAAGATGCTGCTAAGGATGCCATCGATCAAGCTGCTAAGACTAAGGACGATGCAATCGATGCTTCAGACTTAACTGCTGAAGAAAAGGCTGATTTGAAGAAGAAAGTTGCTGGTGAAGTTCAAACAGCTAAGGGCAATATTGATGCTGCCACTAAAGACGCTGATGTTAAGACAGCGCAAACTAATGGTGAAAAAGCTATTAATGCTGTTGAAATCCCTGCTTCAGTTTCTAAGACTGATGCCATTAAAGCAATCAATGCTGCATTAACAGATAAGAAGGCTAAACTTAACGGTACTAACTTAACTGATGAAGAAAAAACCGCAGTAATTAACAAAGCACAAAAGCTTGCTGATGACGCAATTGCTAACATTAATAAAGCAACAACTAACGATGCAGTAAACACTGCTAAGGAAAATGGTGTTCAAGCTATTAAGAACATGACAATTCCTACAGTTTCAGATGTTAAGAAGAACGCTAAGGATGCCATTGATAAAGCTGCTAAGACTAAGGACAATGCAATCGATGCTTCAAACTTAACTACTGAAGAAAAGGATGCTTTGAAGAAGAAAGTTGCTGGTGAAGTTAAAATAGCTAAGGACAATATTGATGCTGCCACTAAAGACGCTGATGTTACTACAGCGCAGACCAATGGTAAAAAGGCTATTAAAGCAGTTGAAATTCCAACATCTTCTAAGACCAAGAATGACGCTAATAGTGATCTCGATAACACAGCTGCTGCTGTTAAGCAGGCTATCGATAAAACTTCAGGTTTAACTGATGATCAAAAGAAAACAGCAAAGGATCAAATTGACCAAGCTGTTGATGATGCTAAAGAAAACATCAAGAATGCTTCTGATAACAAAGGTATTGCAGATGCAACGGATGCAGGTAAGCTCGCAATCGACAAGGTAAGTGCAAAGGCTGCAATTGATGCAGCAGTTGCCGCTAAGAAGAGCAAAATTGCGAAGGCGCCATTAACTTCTGAAGAAGCCAAGCTTTTAAACAACTTGGTAGATCAAGAAGCTGACGCTGCAAAGGACGCTATTGATGCCGCTACTACTAATGCGGTTGTTGAAGCTGCCAAGAATAATGGTGTTGAAACGATTAACAACATTAATGTTCCTGCTACTTCCGCAACTAAAGATGATACCAACAAGGCAATTGATGATGCTTTAGCTAAAAAGATTGAAGAAATCAACAATGCTAACTTAACTGATGACCAAAAACAAAGCCTTATTGATCAAGCTCAGAACGCAGCTAACCAGGCTAAGGAAAACGTTCGGAGTGCTTCCACTGATGAAGACGTTCAAACTGCTAAGAACAATGGAATTGCAGCTATTAACGGAATTACTGTTAAGAGTAATTCAGTCGATGACCAAGATAATTCTGCAACTAATGAAGGGAACGGTAACCAAGCTGGTCATATTCAAAGTGATAACTCCAGTGACGTTACAAAGCATAGTTCTACTCAACAGTCTGGTAATGAAAAAGATAAATTACCACAAACTGGTAACGAAATACAACGTGGTGCAGGCTTGGTTGGCTTAGCCATTGCAGGCTTAGCTATTTTGTTGGGCAGTGCCGGATTCCGTAAAAAGCGGGATTAAGCAACTACTCAAACCGTCGTAGCAAATTCATAACATAAATAAGGCCCAAGGACTTGCATGAGCAGGTCCTTGGGTCTTATTTGGTTTTCAGCTTGCATAATAAGGTAAGCAGTCGGTATCCACACGTCTAGAATTTGTAATTGAATCCTCCTATGCTGGAATTACCAGTGAAGGAGGATATTTTTTATGAATCATAATAACGATATTGTTGAAGCTAACGTAAGCGTCATATAACCGAGTATCTGTTTTAGCCTTCATTTTTCAGGTATTCTAATCTCATCAATTTAATGGAG
>NZ_PCYR01000053.1:0-3185 GCF_002553805.1 Lactobacillus sp. UMNPBX19 | reverse complement strand
TAGTACATTGAAAACTGAATATAATCAAAAGCAAAAAACCGAGACAATCGAAAAAAACAGATTGAAGAGCGACCGAGAAGAGAGAGAAACTCAACTTGAAATAGGTCAAGTAGAAAAGGGCGCATGGTGAATGCCTTGGCACTAGAAGCCGATGAAGGACGTGACGAACCACGAAAGGCTTCGGGGAGCAGTAAGTAAGCAATGATCCGGAGATATCCGAATGGGGGAACCCAATACCGCGAGGTATTATCATTAACTGTTAAGGTTAATGAAGGAAGACGCAGTGAACTGAAACATCTAAGTAGCTGCAGGAAGAGAAAGAAAAATCGATTTCCCAAGTAGCGGCGAGCGAACAGGAAAGAGCCCAAACCAGCTGGCTTGCCAGTTGGGGTTGTAGGACTGCGATATAGTACTTGAAGTGATAGCAGAATTATCTGGAAAGATAAGCCAGAGAGGGTGAGAGCCCCGTACGCGAAATTGCGGAGAGACTTAGCAGGATCCTGAGTAGGTCGGGACACGAGGAATCCCGATTGAAACCGCGAGGACCATCTCGCAAGGCTAAATACTAACTAGTGACCGATAGTGAACCAGTACCGTGAGGGAAAGGTGAAAAGAACCCCGGAAGGGGAGTGAAAGAGAACCTGAAACCGTGTGCCTACAAGTAGTCAGAGCACATTAAAGTGTAATGGCGTGCCTTTTGTAGAATGAACCGGCGAGTTACGTTATGGTGCAAGGTTAAGTCAGAAAAGACGGAGCCGGAGCGAAAGCGAGTCTGAATAGGGCGAAAGAGTATCATGACGTAGACCCGAAACCAAGTGACCTACCCATGACCAGGTTGAAGGCGTGGTAAAACACGCTGGAGGACCGAACCCACGTGAGTTAAAAATCGCGGGGATGAGTTGTGGGTAGCGGTGAAATTCCAAACGAACTTGGAGATAGCTGGTTCTCTCCGAAATAGCTTTAGGGCTAGCCTCGTGTGAATGATAATGGAGGTAGAGCGCTGTTTGGACTAGGGGCCCGTCAGGGGTTACTGAATCCAGATAAACTCCGAATGCCAGATATCAATGCACGGGAGTCAGACTGCGAGTGATAAGATCCGTAGTCGAAAGGGAAACAGCCCAGATCACCAGTTAAGGTCCCCAAATCTATGCTAAGTGGAAAAGGATGTGGAGTTGCGTAGACAACTAGGATGTTGGCTTAGAAGCAGCCACCATTTAAAGAGTGCGTAATAGCTCACTAGTCGAGTGACGCTGCGCCGAAAATGTACCGGGGCTAAGCATAGTACCGAAACTGTGGATGCATATATTATATGCGTGGTAGGAGAGCGTTCTAAGTGCGGCGAAGTTAGATCGAGAGGACTAATGGAGCGCTTAGAAGTGAGAATGCCGGTATGAGTAGCGAAAGATAGGTGAGAATCCTATCCGCCGAAAGACTAAGGTTTCCTGGGGCAGGCTCGTCCGCCCAGGGTAAGTCGGGACCTAAGGTAAGGCCGAGAGGCGTAGCCGATGGACAACAGGTAGAAATTCCTGTACTGAAATTGTTCGATATGAGCAAAGGAGGGACGCAGGAGGCTAATGACGCATGTTGCTGGAAATACATGTGCAAGCAGTAAGAAAAAAGATGAGTCAAATGCTTGTCTTTAGATTTCAAGCTGTGATGCGGAGCGAAATAAAAGTAGCGAAGGTCATGATGTCACACTGCCAAGAAAAGCTTCTAGCCAGAACAATTTTACCCGTACCGCAAACCGACACAGGTAGTCGAGTGGAGAACACTCAGGTGAGCGAGAGAACTCTCGTTAAGGAACTCGGCAAAATGACCCCGTAACTTCGGGAGAAGGGGTGCTGATAGTAAAATATCAGCCGCAGTGAATAGGCCCAAACAACTGTTTATCAAAAACACAGGTATCTGCAAAATCGTAAGATGACGTATAGGTGCTGACACCTGCCCGGTGCTGGAAGGTTAAGAGGAGAGCTTAGCGTAAGCGAAGGTTTGAATTGAAGCCCCAGTAAACGGCGGCCGTAACTATAACGGTCCTAAGGTAGCGAAATTCCTTGTCGGGTAAGTTCCGACCTGCACGAAAGGTGTAATGATTTGGGCACTGTCTCAACGAGAGACTCGGTGAAATTATAATACCCGTGAAGATGCGGGTTACCCGCGACAGGACGGAAAGACCCCATGGAGCTTTACTGTAGCTTGATATTGAGTATTTGTTAAACATGTACAGGATAGGTAGGAGCCAGAGAAAGTAGGACGCTAGTCTTACCGGAGGCAATGTTGGGATACTACCCTTGTTTGATGGATCCTCTAACTCACAGAGCTGAGCGTTCTGGAGGACAGTGTCAGGTGGGCAGTTTGACTGGGGCGGTCGCCTCCTAAAGTGTAACGGAGGCGCCCAAAGGTTCCCTCAGAATGGTTGGAAATCATTCGCAGAGTGTAAAGGTATAAGGGAGCTTGACTGCGAGAGCTACAACTCGAGCAGGGACGAAAGTCGGGCTTAGTGATCTGGTGGTACTGCATGGAAAGGCCATCACTCAACGGATAAAAGCTACCCTGGGGATAACAGGCTTATCTCCCCCAAGAGTTCACATCGACGGGGAGGTTTGGCACCTCGATGTCGGCTCGTCGCATCCTGGGGCTGAAGTCGGTCCCAAGGGTTGGGCTGTTCGCCCATTAAAGCGGCACGCGAGCTGGGTTCAGAACGTCGTGAGACAGTTCGGTCCCTATCCGTCGTGGGCGTAGGAAATTTGAGAGGAGCTGTCCTTAGTACGAGAGGACCGGGATGGACATACCGCTGGTGTACCAGTTGTCTTGCCAAAGGCATCGCTGGGTAGCTATGTATGGAAGGGATAAGCGCTGAAAGCATCTAAGTGCGAAGCCCCCCTCAAGATGAGATTTCCGATGCGAAAGCAGTAAGACACCTTAAAGACGATGAGGTAGATAGGCTAGGAGTGGAAGCATAGCGATATGTGGAGCGGACTAGTACTAATCAGTCGAGCACTTGACCAAAGCTCAAAGGTTTAAAGGCTAGAGATTATATTCAGTTTTGAGTGTAAAAGCTCAGAAAGAGTACGGTGGCGATGGCAAGAAGGATACACCTGTTCCCATGCCGAACACAGAAGTTAAGCTTCTTAACGCCGAGAGTAGTTGGTGGGAAACTGCCTGCGAGGGTAGGCAGTCGCCGTGCT
>NZ_PCYR01000052.1:0-3415 GCF_002553805.1 Lactobacillus sp. UMNPBX19 | reverse complement strand
AACGCCGAGAGTAGTTGGTGGGAAACTGCCTGCGAGGGTAGGCAGTCGCCGTGCTCTTTTTTAATATTCCGGCTTAGCTCAGTTGGTAGAGCACCTGACTGTTAATCAGGTTGTCGTCAGTTCGAGTCTGACAGCCGGAGTTTATGGCAATAATAAAATAATGGAGTGTTGTCCGAGTGGCTGAAGGAGCATGATTGGAAATCATGTATACGGGCTTTACCTGTATCGAGAGTTCGAATCTCTCACACTCCGTTGGAGAATATTTTTCGCCATAATATGTATTTCATTTATTGAGTAAATTTTTTCAAAAAGTACTTGCTTTTTGAAAAAGATCTGGTATAGTAATATATGTGCTCAATTGTGAGATCTGGCCCGTTGGTCAAGTGGTTAAGACACCGCCCTTTCACGGCGGTAACATGAGTTCAAATCTCGTACGGGTCATTGCCATATTAAATATGGTTGTTGGAGGATTAGCTCAGCTGGGAGAGCATCTGCCTTACAAGCAGGAGGTCACAGGTTCGAGCCCTGTATCCTCCATCGTTCACGGGACTACCAAATATGGTAGTCCTTTTTTTGTGTTTAAAGACAAATGAACGAAGTTTTATTGTATATATTGTTATTCGGTTAAGGTCCCGAAAGGATTCGTTTTTAACGAAGATGCCTTGTAACCGAAAGATGGGGGACTCTATGAAAAAAGAAAAACATTTATTTACTTCGGAATCAGTTTCAGAAGGACATCCAGATAAAGTGGCAGATCAAATCTCTGATGCTATTTTAGATGCAATTTTAGCTAAGGATCCAGATGGTCGTGTAGCTTGTGAAACTACTGTTACTACTGGTCTTGTTTTAGTTGTAGGTGAAATTTCAACCTCTGCGTATGTAGATATTCAATCTGTAGTTAGAAAAACTATTTTAGAGATTGGCTACAATCGTCCTGAACTTGGTTTTGATGGTAATAATTGTGCTATCTTAGTCGATATTGATGAACAATCTAGTGATATCGCTGGTGGTGTTAATGAATCACTTGAAACACGTGAAAACCACCAGGACAAAGATGATTTAGATAAAATAGGTGCTGGTGACCAAGGGTTAATGTTTGGTTTTGCCATTAAGGAAACTCCTGAATTAATGCCACTACCTATTTCTTTAGCTCATTCATTGATGAGGCGGGTTGCTAGTCTTCGCAAAGAGGGACGTCTTGATTGGCTAAGACCTGATGCAAAAGCACAAGTAACTGTAGAATACGATGATGAAAATAAACCAAAACGTGTAGATACAGTGGTTATTTCTACTCAAACTGATGCAGCAGTAACTAACGATGAAATTCGTGAAGCAATGATCGATATGGTAATTAAGAAGGTCATTCCATCTCAATATCTTGATAAGGATACTAAGTTTTTGATTAATCCTTCTGGTCGCTTTGTTATTGGTGGACCTAAAGGAGATTCTGGCTTAACTGGACGTAAGATTATTGTTGATACATATGGTGGATACGCTCGTCATGGTGGCGGCGCTTTCTCAGGTAAAGATTTAACTAAGGTCGATCGAAGCGCAAGTTATGCGGCTCGATATGTAGCTAAGAATATTGTGGCAGCTGGCTTAGCTTATCAATGTGAAATTCAACTTGCTTATGCAATTGGAGTTGCCCATCCAGTTTCAATCATGGTTGATACGCATGGAACAAGCAAAGTAAGTGAAGATTTATTGGTAGAGGCTGTTAGAAATGTCTTTGATTTAAGACCAGCTGGTATTATCGAAATGCTGAACTTAAAGCGCCCTATTTATCGTCAAACTGCCGCTTATGGTCATTTTGGACGAACAGACGTGGATTTACCTTGGGAGCATACAGATAAGGTAGAAGCGCTAAAAACATATGTGAGCGAGCATGCAGAATAAAAGTAATACTAAAATTGTAACAATTGCTATCTTTTTAACGACCTTTATGACAGCAATTGAAGGGACTATTGTATCGACGGCGATGCCCACAATTGTTTCTGATTTAAATGGATTAGGAATCATGAATTGGGTTGTTTCCATCTTTCTATTAATGACTGCTGTCTCAACCCCAATTTATGGAAAACTAGCTGATAGCCTTGGAAGAAAACCTGTATTTCTATTCGGAATTGCTGTTTTTGTGATTGGATCGGCACTTTGTGGAATTGCACAGAATATGGTGGAACTAATCCTCTTTCGAGTAATTCAGGGGCTCGGATCAGGAGCAGTACAGCCAGTAGCTGTTACCATCATTGCTGATTTATATACGCTTGAAAAAAGAGCAAAGATGCTAGGTTTAAACTCTGGTTTTTGGGGAGTAGCTTCGGTCATTGCACCATTGTTAGGTGGATTCATTGTTCAACATTTATCATGGCACTGGATTTTTTATATTAATGTTCCATTAGGAATTTTAGCCTTTTTACTGGTGATCTTCTTTTTGAAAGAAACAAAGACAAGTAAGGATTCCACTTTAGATCTAAAAGGAACAACTTGTTTAGTCATCTTTTTATTGGCCTTAATGGTCTTCTTACAAGAAATAGAAAATGGCTTTAATTTAATCTTATTGGGATTACTAGTTATTATTGTTGCTTCAGCCATTCTTTTCTTCCGAATGGAGAAGAAAGCAAAAGATCCAATTATGCCACTAGATATGCTAACTAACAAAGAATTTACAATGATTAATTTGATTACTTTACTTATTTCAGGGGTAGTCATTGGCTTTGAATTCTATATTCCAACTTGGATGCAAGGAATAAATGGAACAAGCGCTTCTGTTGCTGGATTTGCGGTGACACCAAGTTCGCTAATGTGGATTGTAGGATCATTTTTAATCGGTGGAATGCTTGGACGATGGGGAATAAAGAAAACATATGATTATATGTTAATTGTCCTTGTTGGAGCCGATTTAGCCTTAATATTTGTTCCAATCTATACCTCATTTTGGGTATTTTGTTTGATTGCAGCATTTAATGGGACAGCCTTTGGAGCTATTACAACTGCTTCGCAAGTTCGTTCTCAAGTTTTAGTAGGACGCGATAAAATTGGAGTTGCAACTAGTTTTAATACATTGATGAAATATTTAGGGCAGACTATGATGGTCTCTATATATGGAATTACATTTAACATGGTTGTAGCAAAGCAGGTAACACATCATCCGCAATTAACTCAAAGAATGATGAATGATATTGTTTCTGCTGATAAAGCTAAACATTTAGCGCCTAATTTAATTCCTGCTTTAAGAGAAGTTTTATTAAGCGGCTTAAAGTCGGTATATGTGGTTTCTTTAATTGTGATAATTTTATCGTTAGTTCTTAATCAACTTTATAAACAGAAGAAAATTGTTGAATAAAAAATGCTAACTGAGTTTGAAGTGCCATAGAAAAGTTAGACATTTATAAAATTTTAAAGATTTGATAATACA
>NZ_PCYR01000051.1:0-3644 GCF_002553805.1 Lactobacillus sp. UMNPBX19 | reverse complement strand
TTAAGAAATTAATTTAAGGAATTATTCATCCTTACACAAACTATTGTACGGTCTCTATATTTTGTATTGGATTGCTCTTGTGATAACGCATATACTTTAAAAAGAGCAATTATCAAAATTATAATAGGAAGTCCTATAAATATCGCAGCACCCATATTACAAATAACAAAATTTGCTGTTTGATCTATACTTGTCTTTGAATGTAAAAATAAATTTAGCCTCGACTTAATATAGGGAAACTTAACTGAAAAATATATAGAGAAAAATATTAATTCAATAGTGCTAGCAACTAAAGCACTTAATAATCTCTTTATTAAATAGTAATGAACTGATACTAATGCCAAAAATCCATTTATTAATTTTATTATCTTATTTTTGATTTTATACCAGTACTTCTCATATTTTTTAGAATTTTTCTTATTATTTGATTGTCCTTTTACCTTGTTATGTGTATCTTTTGAATTATTATTTTGGTCTTGAGCTTGATCATACCTATAGAAAGCAGAAATAAATAATATTGTCCAAATTATCACATCAGTCCATATCCAATAAAGGGAACTCGTATCTTGAGCAACAAAAATAAGGACACCAAGCCAAATTATCAAAAACGTTACTGAAATTAATAATAAAAACTCAATCCAATTGAATTTTTTATTTGGATAAGATTTATTTATTGAAATAGTTATAATAGCAACAGGAATAGCTATTGATAATACTACGCATCCTAATTTCCCATACGGCCAAAAAATATTTTTATTTTTATTAAAAAATTCAATAATATTACAGAAAATATTACTTTTTTTTAGCCCAAATTCATAAATTATTGATATAAGAATATTACTAAACAATCCTATTATTCCTGCTATGGATAGTCTTCTAAAAAATTTTACCCAATCTTTTTTATTCGATGACATTTATATACTTCTTATTTCTCTTTCTACTATTATTAACTGTAACAGCCTTCATATTCAGCTATTAGTTATTTCTTTAGAATAACCGTCTAAGATATAAGATAGGAGCTTTATACTTTCTACCAAACAAATTCCTAGTACTGCTAACACACTCATTACTATATCCTTACTTTTACAAAATCAAATAGTGACTATATTATAATACTCGCACGCCAATCAAATACGTATAAACAATAAAAGATCGCCTTGGATTAACTAATAATCTAAAATGGTCTTTTTCAATTACTCAAATAAGTAGCACACAGCAATAATAGCTGAAATCATTACTTAGATTCCAGATTCTTTAAAGGATTCGTTATTCAACTATCCCTATTTCCTTAACCACTCAATAAATCTATCAAAAATAGGTTTATTATCATCATTCATTATTTTTACTTTTTTAAAACTAATTTTTGTAACTCTATTCCTACTGTTGCAAGAGCTAATCTGGAGTTTGCCATTTCATTCTCCATAAATTCTTTAATTGATTCTTCAGGCGTATGTGCAACATCATCCAATTTTATACAATAATCTGAAAATGATTTATCTAATTCCTTTATACTTGGAATCAACTCTGGATAATAACTTCCTATTTCTGCTATTTCTGCTATCTCAGGGACATCGCCATCTTGAAACGATTTATAGATCTCATTATTCGATAATTTCTCTTTAGGATAAGTATGCTTATGCATTCCTATAACAATTTTCTGAATCTCAATCAATTTATTCGATAAATCATTCGGTGACTTATAAAGTTCCTCAGACTTCTCAATATACATCTTCGCCACATACATTTTCTCTTCTGCTTTAAGACGCATTCTATTATTGTAGACAGCAATAATAATGGAAACTATTGCACCAATTACACTTGCTACTGCGGCAATTTGTGCAGCTTGTATAGCACTGTCAACTGAGCCATGTGCTAAATACATCATTTCTTCTTACTTATCCTTCCTAGACTAAACAAGTACCAAAAAGCTTTCAATGTAATCCCAATAACTAATTGTTGGCTGTTCTAAATTCTGTAGACCAAACTTAAGAATTGCAACAAAAATTATCAACATAAGAAATAAACACAAATTCAATCTATTGGGTTCAATTAGCATACCAGCTATCAAGAACAAAACAACAAATGCTAAAGTAGTACATTTGGATAATAATTCTTTACAAACCAAGCGATTGTTTGACCATTACCTATCAACCCATAAAGAAGTGGATGAATAAATACTAAGAAACAGAACAATGCCACAGCATAGCATATTAAGCTAAAATTGTTCTTGATTAATCTAGATTTTGTTTTTCTTTTCATACTACATCCATATCACAACAAAGGCTCTATAATTTTTCCTGTTGATGACTTATCTGTATGATAAGCTGTTAACAGGTTTTTTATTGCATAAAAAAGAGGACATAGTCCCCCTGCTACAATAAAAATCCGTTCCACCAAATATTCTATGTATAAACAAAGGTATTACTATGTCCTCTTACAATAATTTTATTAAATTTTCCCTTGATACTGAAAACTCTAACATAATTTTTGAAGATTATTTTTATCGCATTGATCATGGTATTAAGCAGAAGATTTATCAAGCAGTGCTGATCCAGCCTGCATGTCCTTACTGCGGCTCAGTCAGCTTGGTTCACAATGGACGCTTGAAAACTGAAATCCGCTATCTTACTGCCAATGCCAGCAGACCAGTAATCATCAGACTACTTAAACAGAGAGTATTGTGTCGGGACTGCAAAAAGCGCTCAATGGCTCAGTCTCATCTGGCTGATAAATACTGTTGTATCTCCAATGCTTCTAAGCTAAAGTCTTAAGTGCACTAACAGAAGATCGCTCCATGACTAGCATTGCCCGTGAGCACAATGTATCGGTCAACACTGTTCAACGAGTGCTGGCTTCCTGTTCACATCGTTTTATCGACGGTTATAATTATCTGCCAGAACACCTGGCTTTTGACGAATTCAAAGGCGTCGATCGCAAGCGCACTTTATCTGTCTTGATGGAGAAAAACATGAAGTCGTCCAGATTCTCAGAACACGGCTGAAAAAACATTTACTTAGATACTTTGGCAAATTCACACCACAAGCACGCGATAATGTCAAAACTGTCACCATGGATCTAAATTTTTACTATCAGGATATCGTTAGAGCTTGCTTACCTAAAGCTCAGATCGTCATCGATCGCTTCCACATGGTTCAAATGCTTACCCGGTCGCTCAACTCTTTCAGAGTATCCACTATGAAGAGATTCGACAAGAGATCGCATCAATATCAACTGCTCAAATCTCCCTGGAAACTCTATCTTAAAAACTACAAAGACTTGGACAAGGTACATCCGCATTACAATTGGCACTACAAGGATTATCTTACTCAAGAGCAGATCGTAGCAGAAGGCATTGAGTGCAGCGAGAGACTTAAAAGTTCCTACAACTTAATGCAGGACTTCTTCCAAGCATTGAAAAATGAAGATACAGATATGCTTAAAAGAGTCATCCATTCCAAGGCGGGAGTAGGCCCTCTAATGCATAAAACTCTACTTACCTTCAAACATAACCTGAGAGCTGTCTTGAATGGTGCTACTTTCAGCTATTCTAACGGCTGCTTAGAAGGCTTCAATGTAAGCGTCAAATAAAAGTAAGCGTCAAATAAAATAGTGTACTTAAAAACCGTCCCAGTTACTGTTATACT
>NZ_PCYR01000050.1:0-3918 GCF_002553805.1 Lactobacillus sp. UMNPBX19 | reverse complement strand
GAAAATGTATTCAAATAAAATAAAGTGGATATATTTAACCAATATTTTCTAACATTACCCGGGCTAACATCACTGATCGTGACGGGGCGATTGCACTCGTCACCCTTAATTTAGAGCAGTTTAAATTGGTTCGAACCATGATGGTTGATAGTGGTTATACCGGCCAAAATTTTGCCAATGAGATTAGCAGTTTAACCTCAGCCAAGGTAATCGTCGTTAAAAGAAATGAGTTACACCAATTTTCGGTTATCCCCCAACGGTGGCTCATTGAACGTTCATTTAGTTGGTTGGGAAATTATCATCGTTTATGGCGTAACTGTGAGCGTAAGCTCAACACTAGTCTCATGATGGTTTCGTTAGCTTTTATCAGGTTACTTCTCAAAAGATACTAAACAGTTTCTAAGATTTTTTGATGGTATCTTTAGATTGGGTCATGAAGTCCGTCCTAACTTATTGGTTTTGTCACTTATAAGTTTAAGGCTTCATGGCCTTTTTGGTCTAGTTATTTAGGTGTTGCACTTACATTGTAAATCCGGCGTCACAAAAAAATTGACTGACGAGTCAATTTTTTTGTTGACTCGTCAGTCAATCGCGACTATACTGTAGAGGTTGATCAGATATCGACATATTAAAACGTGTTTCAAGTTTGACCTTAAGGAGGATGACAAAAATGACAACAGCTATTATCGAACTTGACCATCTTCAAAAAAACTTTGGCAAGTTTGCCGCATTAAAAGATGTCAGTTTCACGTTGGCACCCGGTCAGGTTCTGGGTTTTCTAGGACCTAGTGGGGCCGGCAAATCCACGACCATTCGAGTTATTTTAGGCTTATTAAAAAAGAGTGGCGGCTCAGTGACCGTCTTCGGCAAAGATGCCTGGCGGGATGATGCGGCGATTCATCAACGCATCGCCTATATTCCTGGGGACGTTTATTTATGGCCAAATCTTTCTGGCGGCGAAATTATCGACCTATTGCTACGTTTAAATGGCCGCCAGCATAATCAAAAGACCGATGAACTAATCAAGGCCTTTGAATTTGATCCGAAGAAAAAAGCTCGTACCTATTCAAAAGGCAATCGTCAAAAAGTAGCGTTAATTGCTGCGTTGTCGCAAGATGCCGATTTGTATATTTTTGATGAACCCACTTCTGGGCTTGATCCATTAAATGAACAGATTTTCCAGCAAGAAGTTTTAAAACTGAAAAGAGCCGGTAAAAGTGTGCTGCTATCAAGCCACATTTTGTCCGAAGTCGAGCGAATGTGTGATTCAATTGTTATCATCCGTGATGGTAGTGTGATTGAGAGCAGCAATCTTGATCAATTACGGCATCTATCGCGGATCAAAATTGAAGTCACCACCGCTACCCCAATGACTGCTTTGGCAAAGCAAGCTGGCGTTCACGACCTCACTTATCGCGATTCCGAGCACACCAAGGCGGTTTTCACCGCTGATCGAGACGCGCTTGGCACCATCATGACCACACTGGCCGCCAACACCGTGGTCGACATGCAATCAACGCCGCCAACGCTGGAAGAATTATTCCTGCGTTATTATGGAAAGCAAGGTGAGACTCATGCGGCACAGTAATCGGAACGCAGGTTATCTGCTTCGGGCAAACCTCAAACAAAATCTAAAATTTTCACTCATCTGGCTTGTCATTTTGATCATGATGATTGCCAGTGGTGCTGGCAAATTGGAAGCAGACTTTGCAGGCGGGGCCTCGGGCTCTAAAGAGATTGTCAAAATGCTGCAAGCGCCGGGCATGGCGGCAATGTTTGGCGCGATGCCAAAGGTGGACACGTATAACACAGCGATTGTGTTTGCTGGTGTGATGGTCGTCTTCATGATTATTTTGCAGGCCTTATGGGTTATGCCGCTGATGATTCGCAACACCCGCGGTCAAGAAGAAAGTGGCTTGCTCGAAACGGTTCGCGCTCGCAATGTTGGGCGAACGGCTGCCATCACCGCCGCTTCGCTTGAGCTTCTCATCGACAGTGCCATAATGGGTATCCTCTATTTTGTCTCGTTGGCCGCTGTCAACATGGGTGGTACTGACTTGTACGGTGACTTCCTGTTTTCACTGGGGATGGTGATCGCCAACTTGCTATTCGGAGCCATTGCGTTGCTATTCGCGCAACTAACCAATAACACACGTACAGCCAATATGTTGAGCTACATGGTGCTGACTGCCGCTTATTTGGTTCGGCTGGTCACCGATATCCAGCATCAAAATCTGACGTGGTTATCACCAATTGGTTGGTTCGAAAAAGCAAACTTCTATACTGATAACAACGTCTGGGCTTTAGGTTTGGCCTTACTGGTCAGCATTCTGCTTGCGGCCAGCGCCACCATGATTGCCCGCAACCGCGATCTGGGCGCCGGGATTATTGCTGAACGCACCGGCCGAGCCAAAGCTGCCGGCTGGCTTCGCTCGATCCCTGCCTTACTGTGGCGAACTGAGCGCAGATTATTTGCTGGGTGGTTAATCGGCGCCGTGGTGTTTGGCGGCGTCATGGGTAGTGTGCTCGGCAGCGTTGGCGACATTCTTAAAACGAATCCGCTTTATCGTAAAATACTAGATGTTGGCCAAATCAACGCTGCCAATCAGACCATGGTCCTGTCATTCTTAGGCATGTATCTCGGCATTTTCGTCGCATTAGCCGTGACTGCTGGCGTCCAAGTGGCATTCCGACTCAAACGCGATGACAACCTTGGTTACTTGAGCGTCATTCATGCCGAAAAGCCAACGCGAACCACGATCAGTGTCAGCTACTATTGCTTTGGTCTGCTGGCAGGCGTGTTCGTCCTTTCTGCTGGGCTGCTGGCCTTGTTCTTCACTGGGAACACTGTTCTCAGTCACCCGTTGCCGCTCAAGTACCTCGGTCGCCTATTCGTGGCTAGCGTTCCGGCTGTGATATCGTTTATCGCCCTTGGCATCGCACTAGTCGGTCTGTGGCCACGCTTAAGCAGTCTATTCTGGCTGTATATGGGAGCCGGTCTGATCGTTCAAATTTTCCGGGGATTGTTTGATTTGCCAAAACACGCAGGCAACTTCACACCTTTTGGCTGGATTGCCAATGTACCGGTTGAAAACGTTGATCAAACATGGCTAATCGTGATGGTTGTTAGCGCTATAGTATTATTTATTCTTGGCATTGCTGGTTATCGCCGTCAGGCTTTGAGCCTATGAAAAATGTTGTGACAGATCCTGAAAAGGTCACCCGAATCCTCAAAACAGCGACGGAAATTTTCGGCCAGCAAGGCTTCATCAAGAGCAAAACCGATCAGATTGCCAACCAAGCACAAGTATCTAAGGGCTTGCTCTTCCATTATTTTGGCAATAAACAAGCGCTGTATCTTGACGCTTTCAAATATGCCTATCATCGAATTTATGATCACATGGACCCTAAAAAGTGGCAGAATGCCCCTGGCTTGGCTGCCATGATGACCACTGCAGTTAAGTATGAGTTGAAACTACAATTCAAATTCCCAGCTGAATACCGCTTGATAATGCAAGCCTATGCTGATTTACCGCATTTTCCCGAACCGTTGCGACAACAAGTGCAG
Source organism: Lactobacillus sp. UMNPBX19 (assembly GCF_002553805.1). NCBI lineage: Bacteria > Bacillati > Bacillota > Bacilli > Lactobacillales > Lactobacillaceae > Lactobacillus > Lactobacillus sp. UMNPBX19. Next base: position 350 of record NZ_PCYR01000050.1, on the reverse strand, counting down.
CAAGAAACAACTGCCGTATCCGCTGAAATCGATCGCATTTTTCGCGAGAAAATTGAACAGCTGCCTCGTCGTGAGGGCCTGTCAGTCGATGACGTTTTCGGTGTCGTTTCTGCCTTAATCGCCCAACAAACGGCGGTCACCATCAGACTCATTGCCAGTGGCCATTATCGCAAGTTTGAAGATCTGCAGTCCGTGGTTGAGACGATGGCACGCCAGTTATTGATTGTCGAACACGGCTTTTTACCAGATGAAAGTTGACGTCAGCTGATAGATCAAAAAAGGTCATTAGGGTATAGTAAGAAATAATTAACTAAATTAGATCATATTATTAGTCTTGATGTAATAATATG
>NZ_PCYR01000004.1:0-91221 GCF_002553805.1 Lactobacillus sp. UMNPBX19 | reverse complement strand
TCAATCCTTAGTCGCTTAATATTAATAAAGTGTCCAATTTTTGTGGGTCACTACACAACCTTTTGATGCTATTGGAGGATATTTATTTAGTTCAATACATCGCTTAACTAATCTATACGCTTGGATTTCATATGAATTAGTAAATTTTTCTTTATCTTTTAATTTATAAGATAAATCAGCCTTATTGACGGTTATTTGTCCCTTATAATTATCATTACCGTCTAAAAATTTATAGATAACTGCTTTATTTGAATTTGATACTAATATAATTGTTACCATACTTAGCCTTTATGTGGTTGAAAAAAATCGTCTTCATATCTGCAACATGTTTTATCAGATAGGAGTTCAGTTATGAAATCGGCATAGATTATTTTTTGCGTGTTATTTGCGCCTTTCTTCAATATTGGTACTGGTTCATCTTTAGGAAAAGTTAGCATATTATTTAACTCTTTAGGTATTGCTATCATATTGACCACCTCACACTATATTTTATCTATAATCCTGCATTGAGTGCACTTAAATTAATAACTATCTTGATAAACTTTAATATAAAACTGATGCCTTTAGGAGTACCTATATGAGTATTGGATGGACTGAAAACATGCATAATTGATAATTTAAAGTGTTGTTTATATGAAATAGTAAGGTGTGGAATATTTTCTCTATTTTAGATAGTTATGAGGTAGTTATGTATTTTCATCTTGTTGGATGAGTCATAGTTTTGCTTGCTCTATTAATCATGTAGAAAAGATAATAAAGATAAACCAATGATATTATTAAAATCATAGAATTTAGGCATATCCTTTTTGTAGAATATAAGTATAGAAAAAAATAAACCGCATTTCAAAGAACCAGCAAACTAAACCTAAAATTGTTCAATAGAAGAGTAAATGTAATGAGTATGTACAGGAATGATGATGTTTTAATTACAGATTTGATGGATCGAATTAGTAATTTGGAAAATCAAATGACTGAATTGAAAAAGATATACTATAAACAATCTGGAGAAAGTCATAGTACGTTTCTATATGGATGTGAGGTACGTGGCTCGGACTACTTGCATTTAGAAGATAAAATAGTTCCTCGCTTAAAGGAAAACGACCCAGTTTTACTAATACGTGAAGCAGATAATAGATACGATAAGAATGCAATTTCTGTTACTACGCCTTCTGGCCTAAAACTGGGCTATGTTCCACACGAACATAATTTGATATTTAGTCGCCTAATTGATGCAGGAAATCTTCTATTTGGTCGTGTAAAAACTTTTCATTGGGATGGCAAAAATTTGGAATTAGTAATTAAGGTTTATTTGGCAGGTTAATATTTGTAGATAAAAAGATAGTCCTTTTGTTCAGTGGACTATCTTTTTAATATGGATAATTATGAAGAAATGTTAATGTGCTTAGTTAGGATTTTATGACTTCCTTAGCTATGGGAGGGTAGACTAAGAAACAAAATAATAAGAATAAATGTGCCTATTAATTTATTTTTAAAAGAGGTAAAATGACTCTGAATAGTACTTGGAGTGAACAGAATGCTTTATAAACAAATTGAACAGAATAAACGAAATACTTGGATTATTTTAGGTTTATACACCTTGTTGATACTAATAATAAGTATTTTTCTTGGGATGCTTTTTACAGTTTATATTGGAGGAGCTTTCTTTATTATAGGTTTAATTTACATTGCACACGTATACTTTGATGCAACTCGCCATCTTATGAAAGTAACAAATGCTGTTGAAATTACTAAAGAAACAGAGCCCCAAATTTATGAATTAGTTGAAGAACTCTGTTTAGCCGGTGGGTTGCCAGTTCCAAAATTATATATTACTCCTGATCAGGCGCCGAATGCTTTTGCTACCGGACGTGATCCACAACATGCAAGTTTAGCTTTAACGCAAGGACTATTGAATATGATGAATAAAAAAGAAGTTCAAGGTGTCATTGGCCATGAACTTTCTCATATTCGAAACTATGATACTCGTATTACAGTTTTAGCCAGTGCGCTAACTAGTTTAATTACAATGACTGGTATAGGAATCGTTGTATTTGGATGGGGTGTATTAACTAGTGAGAGTAAAGGTTTGTTAGGTCTTCTCATCAAATTTTTTTCCTTATTTTTGATTATTGTAGGTGGAATTATTTCTATTATTGGAATTCCTATAGCAAAGTTGCTATTTTTACTAGTATCACGTCAGAGAGAATATTTAGCGGATATTGGTTCAGTTGATTTGACACGTGAACCAAGTGGCTTAATTTCTGCATTATCTAAACTTGAAAAGCTAGAAGAAGGAGAGAGTACTCCACAAATTGTCTCGCAAGATTTAACCCTACAACATTTGTATTTTAATTTCCCGAGTGCTCATAGTTGGATTAGCCGCCTTTTCTCCGATCATCCACCTTTGGATAAAAGAATTGAGCGTTTAGAAAATAGTAATCAGATAAAATAAGATAAGTATGACCAAATATCATGAGATGGTATTTAGTCTTTGGTTTGGCTAAGGTGTGGTGCAGCATTCGATTTTTTGTTGATAGAAACTGATTAAAAATGATATTATTCTAACTAGAGAACGGCATCACAGCAAGGATCTTTTAGTGTGATCTCCACGTATGTGGAGATGATCCTTACTGGTTGTGATACAGGTCTTCCATCAACATGTGATCTCCACGTATGTGGAGATGATCCTACGATTATCAGCACTTCTTAAAGGATCTTTTTGTGATCTCCACGTATGTGGAGATGATCCCCAATTAAAGTTGAAGAACACGAATAATGTATAGTGATCTCCACGTATGTGGAGATGATCCATACGATCCAGTAGGGTTGTCAGAAATTCTTTTGGTGATCTCCACGTATGTGGAGATGATCCTATTGGAGACGATTATATTTATTCCGATACAGAGTGATCTCCACGTATGTGGAGATGATCCTCTCTAAACGTTGAGACAAGTTAAAAGCTGGGAGTGATCTCCACGTATGTGGAGATGATCCCAAACAAGAAACAAGCGAAACTTTACCAAATAAGTGATCTCCACGTATGTGGAGATGATCCTTTGACAAGTACGGTGAAATTGCATTCGATGAGGTGATCTCCACGTATGTGGAGATGATCCCATGCCTTTAGCGTGTAAATATTCTGCCTCTTTGTGATCTCCACGTATGTGGAGATGATCCTAAAAAAGTCCTTTCCATGCGTACTAGAAAAGAGTGATCTCCACGTATGTGGAGATGATCCCATACATTGCGTTGGCTCTATGAATGTCTCCAAGTGATCTCCACGTATGTGGAGATGATCCTTATCGTCAGAAAGTCTCTTGATTCTCTTGGTAGTGATCTCCACGTATGTGGAGATGATCCTATCTGTCAGCATCCATACAGTGGTCATGCTCTGTGATCTCCACGTATGTGGAGATGATCCTGATGCGGTAGTAAGCGAGGTGATGTGGGTTGAGTGATCTCCACGTATGTGGAGATGATCCTTACTACATTACCAGCAGGGTCAGTGGTTAAGTGTGATCTCCACGTATGTGGAGATGATCCTTTGTGGCAAATAGGTCTTGTAAAGCTTTGAGCGTGATCTCCACGTATGTGGAGATGATCCTATTTAAGTTATCAAGAGCAGTGCGTAATACACGTGATCTCCACGTATGTGGAGATGATCCCCCGTTTGGACTGCTTCCAATCGTTGAAATCAAGTGATCTCCACGTATGTGGAGATGATCCTTCACGTATCTCTTCATCTTTCTCAGCATTCAAGTGATCTCCACGTATGTGGAGATGATCCTAATAATTAGTGTGCTTGTCACAGTACCTTTTAGTGATCTCCACGTATGTGGAGATGATCCTGTCGTTGACGTTGGTACTGAAATTTTTGATACGTGATCTCCACGTATGTGGAGATGATCCTTCTTCAAAGCTGCATTAAATGATAATTGTTGTGTGATCTCCACGTATGTGGAGATGATCCTAATTATATAAACAATTTTTATTTTTTTATTTGGTGATCTCCACGTATGTGGAGATGATCCTAAGTCTACTGGCTTTTGCGTTGGGTGAACATTGTGATCTCCACGTAAGTGGAGATGATCCTAGTGCAGCGTTGTTCTGTTGGATCAGCAAGAAGTGATCTCCACGTATGTGGAGATGATCCTAATACGAGAAACATTAATACTAGTAAAGAAGTGTATTCTCCACGTAAGTGGAGATGATCCCAAGCAAGAAACAAGCCAAACTATATCAGATAAGTATTCTCCACGTAAGTGGAGATGATCCCCAATCGAGAGAAACTTAGAAGATTAGGAATTTAGTATTCTCCACGTAAGTGGAGATGATCCTAATCGTTTTCTATATTTACCAGATGTCACTCCGTATTCTCCACGTAAGTGGAGGTGATCCTATTCCTCTAACTTGGCTGATGAAGTAGCCAAGTGTTTTCCACGTAAGAGAATATAACCTAGGATATTAGCAAAAATAATTTATATTTGAGTGCTTTTTATCAAAATGACGCGATAAGTAGTAGTCATATGGTTTACTGGCCATAAAGATCATGAGAAGAGTTAAAAATTAATCACTCTATAAGTGACCTTTTTGATTTTTAATTAGAGTACTTACTATATTGTGTAAAACAAAATTATCGAAATGGTAAAGGAAGAAAATCAACTGTATTATTGGCCCATTAAACTTATTAAGAGGAAGCTACGATTAGAACTATATAACGTTGATGCTAAAGTAATTAAGCTAGGCCCTTTTGGGAAAAGTAGTGTACGATAATTCTGAATTTAAAAATTGTATAGTGCAAAAATCAAGCCTTTAATCTCTGTTCCGAAAAGAATGTCGAACCTAATTCAGCGAACTTAAAAGTTTTATCTCATTCATTAAGCGCTCTGGTAGCGCTTTTTGTTTTGTAATGGACTTATCGCTACTGATAGATAATCTAAAAAAAGTTAGTTACATTTAATAATGGAGTATAATTAGAAAAGGTATTGTTCTTCACACGAGTGAAGGTGATCCGAATATAGTGTATAGTTCGGAAAGTATTCTCCACGTATGTGGAGTTTTGACAAAAATAAATAATAATATTGTGTAAAGTTAATTAACTGTGCTATAATGAAATCGAATTCAAAAAAAGAAGATGAAAATTAATGGTAAACTTATTCCCAGCCACAAAGGCTTTATGGGGAAAGAAAGCTGTTCATGACGATCAAGAATTTTGGCTTCCTCTAGTTGCACATTTAATTGATACTAAAAATGTAATGCAGTGGCTTTATAATAATTGGATTAGCGAAGGCACTAGAAAAATTTTACAACAAAATTTGTATCCTGAAGATACTCAAAAGCTGGTAGGATTTTTGGGATTTTATCATGATTTTGGTAAGGCCACGCCAGCTTTTCAATATAAACAGTCCTTTCCAAGGAATAAAGATTTGGATGAGGATATAAATGAAAATTTAAGAAGAGCAGGTTTTTCTTCCATCTCCATGGATAACTATAGAGTCCATAAGTCACCTCATCCCATTGCTGGTGAAACTTTACTGGAATCTTTTGGATTAAATGAATCAATAGGCTCAATTATTGGTGGCCATCACGGTCTACCTCCAAAAAAAGATGTCACTTTTAAACAACTGAATATCTATGCTTCGAATCTTTGGGGCCGAGACACAGATACTAAAATTCAAGATGAGTGGAAGTTTGTTCAAAATAATCTTTTTAAATATGGACTAGCATTGTGTGGTTATAATGATATTAAAGATGTTCCAGAGGTTACTTTGCCACAAGCAGTAATTTTAGAGGGAATGTTAATCATGGCTGACTGGCTTGCCTCTAGCGAAAAATTAACTAATTATAGCAATATATCATTATTTCCCTTGATTTCGTTAGAAGAAAATTTTGATGAATTGAATATGGAAGAACGTTATCATCAAGCAATTAAAAAATGGGATATTAGTGATCGATGGATGCCAGAAAAGATTGCTTCTGTTAATGAACAATATCGCTTAAGGTTTAATTTTATTCCTCGTCCAGTGCAAAAAGAAATGTCAGAAATAATTTCTCAAGCTAATGATCCAGGCTTAGTTATTATTGAGGCACCGACTGGAATTGGCAAAACCGAGCTAGCATTGACAGCAGCCGAACAACTAGCCTTTAAGCAAGGAAAATCCGGCTTATATATGGGTTTACCAACTCAAGCAACAACTAACGCAATGTTTTCAAGAGTTAAAGAGTGGCTTGATAGTATAGCAAAAGAACAAGCTGCACATCCTGATGTGAAATTGCTCCAAGGTAAAGCAAAATTTAATAAACCCTATACTAAATTACCTTATGCCGAGAATATTTATGATGATACAGATGGAGCGGTAGTAATTAATAGTTGGTTTGCGGGAAAAAAGTCGAGTTTATCCCATTTTGCAGTTGGAACAATTGATCATCTCTTACTCACTGCCTTAAAGCAAAAACATCTTTTTCTAAGACACTTAGGCTTTAGTGATAAAGTGGTAATAATTGACGAACTTCACGCGTACGATTCTTATATGAGTTCATATTTAGAGAAAGCTATTAAATGGTTAGGAGCATATCATGTACCAGTAATTGCTTTGTCCGCAACTTTACCTAAGAAAAAAAGAAATGATTTGTTAAAAGCTTATCTGAAAGGAAAATATGGCAGTATAAAAATAAAAGCCAATGATAATTGGAAAGTTAATGAAGGCTATCCCTTACTTAGTATTCTGGATGGAAACAAATTAGAACAAGTAAGTGAGTTTTCGATTGCGAATGATGAAAATAGAACGATTAATGTTGTTCGTTTTAATGGAAATGAAGAAGAAATTATTAATAAAGCAGTTGCCGAAATAGAGGATGGCGGAATAGCTGGAATAGTTGTTAATACCGTTAAACGAGCTCAAGACTTAGCAAGATTAGTCCCTGAAAACATTGAAGTATTACTTTTACATTCTGCTTATTTAGCACCAGAGCGTGAAAAAATTGAAGAAAGACTTCAAGCGAAAATTGGAAAGGGTGGCATGCGTCCCCAAAAAATGATAGTTATCGGAACGCAAGTTTTAGAGCAATCTCTAGATATTGATTTTGATGTGCTTTTTACTGATATTGCACCAGTAGATTTAATTATTCAGCGAATTGGTAGACTACATCGTCATAAAATTTCCCGACCTATAACTTTAGCGAAGCCGACAGTGTATATTACAGGAATAAATGGTTACGGTGATTATGGGAAAGGAAATGAATTTATCTATGAAAAATACTTATTAATGAAAACCGATCATTTTCTAAAAAATAAGATTAATATTCCTGACGATGTATCTCCATTAGTACAAAAGGTATATGATCCTAAGATAGATAAAGATATTAAAGATATTGCTGAAGCGGAGGCAAAGTTTGAAAAGGATTTAAAAAAATCTAAGAAGAAAGCACAAGTATTTCAAATAGGAAATCCGAATGAAAAAGACAGAAATAATTTATTTGGTTGGTTAAGTGATGGACAAATTAATGTTAACGATGACAATCATGCCGCTGCTTGTGTTCGAGATATAAAAGAAACTATTGAAGTGATTCTTTTAAGAACTACTAGTGAAGGAACCTTTTTGATGGATGGTCGTAATATTGAAGAAGTAAGCAGTGAGGAAATAGCTGGTCAAACTATTCGATTACCATTTGCAATAGTAAATAGTTCAAAAATTAAAGATCTAATTGATAAAACAATTAGAGAATTGGAGACTAATATGCAATCTTTACATAATAAATGGAAAGAGGATATTTGGTTACGTGGCGCCTTAGTTCTAGAACTTAATGAAAATAATTTAACGACTTTAAACGGATTTAACTTAAAATATTCTTCGAAATTAGGATTAATGTATGAAAAGGAGGAGGAAGATGGATAAAAAAAGTTTTAATCTTGTCACTGAGCCTTGGATTCAAGTCTTGGACAAAGATGGAAATCCCAAGGAAGTTTCATTATTAGAAGTTTTTGAAAATGCTGCTAGTTACCAGCGCTTAGCTGGTGATATGGCGAGTCAAGATTTAGTAATATTACGCTTACTTGTTGCTATTTTAACTACTGTATACTCTCGAATTGATGCAAATGGAAAAAATTATGAATGGTTAACTCTTGATGAAAAAATGCATCTTAAAGAAGCAGAGGAAGAAGATTATGAGTACGATGATTTAGTAAACACGTGGCAATTTTTATATAAAAATGGACAATTCTCTAAGTCGGTTCTCCAATATTTAAAAGAAAATAGTTCTAAGTTTGATTTTTTTGGGGATGATCCATTCTATCAGGTTAATAAGGAAGTTTATGATCAGGAGGTACCGGCTAATAAAAAAGTTAACATCAAAAATCCAAAAGGAACGGTTGATGTTAAACAAATAAACAGAACTATTTCTGAAAGTAATAATAGTCTATCAATTTTTTCACCTAAAACAAGACAGACTAAAAATGAGATAAACTTAGCTCAATTAGTGCGCTGGATCCTGACTTATCAAAGCTTTACAGGAGTAACTGATAAAACAAAGCTAATTAATAAACCGGTATCTAGCGGTTGGCTATATGGTTTAAATCCCGTATTTGCTCAAGGTGAAAACTTATTTCAGACTTTAATGTTGAACTTGGTATTTTCAGAAGAATATAAAGAAGAAAAACCTTTTTGGGAATTTGAAAACGCATTTGAATATATTGAGTTCCTAAAAGATGAGCCTTTCGCTCGCGATCTTTCAATTAGTACTTTATATACGTTATGGTCAAGAATGCTGCATATTGAATGGATAAATGAAAAACCTATTATTTTTACTGCAGGTTTGCCAAAATTGGATAGTGCGGAAGCCTTTATTGAGCCAATGACTACTTGGCGTAAAAACAAAAAAACAGGAGAGGTTTATCCTGCTACTAAGCATTTGACTGATCTAACAAAAGCAATGTGGAGAAATTTTGGGCAATATGTTAGAACTACAGACCCCGATGAATTAGAAGATATGCATGAACCAGAAATAATTAAATGGCTGAGAAAGGTACAAAATAATGAATATCTTCCTACAGACACTTCCTTAACTTTGCGAACTACAACATTAATTAGTGATGGTAAATCTTCTTCTCAGTTACCAGCATTTGAGGTTAATGATTGCTTTAAGATTAAAGCAAATGTACTTTTTGATAAAAATAAAAAAGACTATTGGCCAGAAGACATTGAAAATATGATTGATTTGACTCAGCAAGTAGGAAAAGATTTTTGGATTTTTACTAATAATATTAGTAAATTAAGAGGTTTAAATGGAACAGATTTTGCTGATAATTCGACTATTAAATTTTATGAAAGTTTAAACCTTCCATTTCTTACTTGGCTAGCAAGTTTAAGAAATGATCAAGAACGAGCTAACAAGACAATTGAATGGAAAGAAATATTAAAGAAGATTTCTATAACAAAAGCTGAGGAAGTTCTAAAAAATGCTTCTCCAAGAGATATCATTGGACAAGAAAGTTCGAAAGAAGAAGGAAGCGGAATAAATAATATTTTTACTATTTTTAACTGGTATAAATTAAATGTATTTCGTCATATTAAATAATAAATTTTAAGGAGGGATGATTATTTTGGTGACAAAGATTGAGAGAAATACCAATAAAATTATAAAGAAATTGCATGAACGAGAGGGTAATGATAAAGCAATTTTGTCTGCTCTTAGACGTTCTAATTCTATTCTAAGCCGTCAAGCTACTATTGTTTGGCCGCTGTTATTTGAATACATTAAAGAAAAAGATACCTTTGGTGAAAATAGTAGGCAAACAACTTCAGAACGAGCAATTTTTACAGCCTTACGATGTTATGCTGTTTTTGAGCAAGGTAATGATGTTGAAAGAGATCGAGAATATGATAATGAAAATGCAATGTCATTATTTAGAAGTCTATCGTTTTTGCGTAAAGACGAACAGCTTCGAGAAGCTTTAGATAGACGGGTGCGAGCTGTGTTAAGTACAACTAATGCAGAAGTTGTTACTATATCATTAGTCAGTTTAACTAAAATTATAAAAGCTAATAATCCAGCAGCAAGTATTAATTATCCTGAATTAGCAAATGATATATATAATTTTCAATTAGGTTTTGAACCAGCTAGAAAAGTAGCCATTAAATGGGGAAGAGAATATTTTTGGATTAATGACAATAAAGAAAGTAATGAGGATTAAAAATGACACAAAATAACTTATACGTAGATATTCATGTATTACAAACTGTTCCATCTTCAAATATTAATAGAGATGACACGGGCGCACCTAAAACTGCTGTATATGGTGGAACCACTCGATCACGTGTGTCATCACAAAGCTGGAAAAAAGCGATTAGAGAAGGATTTAAAAAAGATAGTAAAGAACATGATTGGCTTCGAGGCTTTCGTACTAAACGAACAGCTACATTATTGGCTAATGAGTTAATGAAACAAGATGCTTCTTTAAGTTTTGATGATGCACGCAAAAAAGCTAAAGAAGTCTTATCTAATATGGGATTGAAATTTGATAAGTCAAAGAAAACTGATAAAAATAATGATAAAGATTTTGAAACCAAGGTTTTACTTTTCTTTAGCCCGGGGCAATTAAGAAAATTGGCAGAATATGTATTAAATAATAACGAAATTGATAAAAAAGAAGCAAAGAAACTTTTGACTGAAAATCAATCATTAGATTTAGCACTCTTTGGTAGGATGGTAGCCGATGATCCAGAGCTAAACGTTGAAGCTTCCTCTCAAGTAGCACATGCTATTTCAACTCATGAAGTTGTGCCAGAATTTGACTTCTTTACAGCAGTAGATGATGCTAAAACCTCGGAAGAATCAGGTTCTGCTATGCTTGGGACTATTGAATACAATTCTTCTACTTTATATCGATATGCAAATATTAATATGAAGGAATTAATTCATAACTTAGGTGTGGATTTAGCTCAAATTGGATTAAAAGAGTTTATTAAAAATTTTGCTTTAACAATGCCTACAGGACATCAGAACTCATATGCAAATAAAACATTACCTCAATATATTTTGGTAACTATTAGAGAAGATACTCCCGTAAACTTAGTTTCTGCGTTTGAAGCATCTGTGCAAAGTAATAGGGGTTATACTAAAAAGTCAATTGAGCGCCTAGAAACCGAATTTGATAATATTAGTGGATGGATTGGTGAGCCGATTGCTAGTTTTGTTCATGCAAATAAAGAATTTGAAACAACTGTGGGAGAAAAAGAACAAAATATTAATAAATTACTAGATGATGTTTCTACTATAGTGGCTAAGAGGGTAGAAAATGAAAACACTAACGATTAAGTTAAAGGCGCCACTTCAAGCTTATGGTAATGAGGCTACTTTTGGTAGACGTACTACCAATCCTTATCCCACTAAAAGTGCGGTAATTGGAATGATTTCTGCGTCCTTAGGATATGGTCGTAATGATAAAAGAATCTTAGAATTGAATAATTTGTCGTTTGCAGTAAGAAGTGATCAACCAGGGCAAGTAGTAAATGACTTTCAAATCGTTGAATATGCAAAAAGTGCTACAAAAAAAGCAAAGAAATTAACCTATCGCTATTATTTGCAGGATGCAATATTTATGGTAGCGATTGGATCGGAAAATGAGGAGCTAATAGAAAAAATTCATTACGCTTTGCAGCATCCAAAATTTCCATTGTTTTTAGGTAGACGTTCATGTCCTCCAGCTGGTCCACTTGAAATTGAAATGTTTAATAATCAAAATCCATTAAATGTCTTAAAGTCAATGGATTGGCAAGCAGCCAAATGGTATCAAAGAAAACATCCTAATTTTAGTGCTGAACTTGTTTATGATGCCAATCTTGGAGCAAGAGACCATTTTGTATTTCAAGTGAAGGATAAAGTGGGTTCATTTGACCAAAGAAATCGATACCATGATTACCGTGAAGTGGTAAGTACATATATACCAATGAAGAATCAAATAAATGCGCATGCTGAAACAACGCATGACATAATATCGAATATATAAAGAGGTTAATAATGTATTTATCAAGAGTTGAAATTGATTTAAAGAATAGACGAAAAATAAGCGATTTATCGCATTTGGGTGCTTATCACAATTGGGTTGAATCATGTTTTCCAAAATATCAAGATAAAGATAATCGTCCCAGAAACCTATGGCGCATAGATGTTTTAAATGGAAAAAGCTACTTGTTAGTTTTAAGTGAACAGAAACCAGATTTAGAAAAACTAACTAAGTATGGAGTTTTAGGAACAGCGATTACGAAAAAGTATGATGATTTCCTGGATAAATTATATGACGGAGAAAGATTGCGATTTCGTTTAACAGCAAATCCTAGTCGAAAAATAAGTGTTCCTGGTCAAAGACAGGGCCGAATTATGCCACATATTACTATTGATCAGCAAAAAAAGTGGTTTTTAGATCGGACCGAAAGTAACGGATTCAAAATAGTAAAAACTCAAGAAAATTATCCAGAATTTGATATTGTTAACCGTGAGTGGAAATTATTGCGTCATAAAGGAAGTGGAACAGCTAGACTTAGTTGTGTCACTTTTGAAGGGATTTTAAAAATAACCGATTTGAAAAAATTTAAAAATGCAATGATAAGCGGTATTGGAAGAGAGAAAGCGTATGGGATGGGATTACTAACAGTTATCCCAATGTAATCATGCAGAGAAAATTTGGGGCAAAAAAACCAGAAATTAGCGAACTAAGTAAGGTTAGTGACAGAATAACTTTTTTATACTTAGAACATGCAAAGTTAAATCGGATTGATAGCGCAATTAGCGTAGCCGATAGTACAGGAACGGTATATATTCCAGCTGCAATTATTAGTGTTTTACTTCTTGGGCCTGGTATTGATGTAACACATCGTGCAATGGAACTAATGGGAGATGCCGGAATGGCAGTAGTGTGGGTAGGTGAAGATGGAGTAAGACAATATGCTCATGGGCGTTCACTAAATCATTCATCGATCTTACTTCAAGCACAAGCTAAATTAGTTTCTAACACGAGGACACGCTTAGCGGTTGCTCGAAAAATGTATCAAATGCGTTTCCCAGGAATGGATGTTTCTGGGTTAACTATGCAACAATTGCGTGGTAAAGAGGGAGCCCGTATTAGAAGAGTTTATCAAGACCAATCTCAGAAAACAGGAGTTGCCTGGTCACGGAGAGAATACAAGGTCGATGATTTTGAATCAAGTACTCCAATTAATCAAGCTCTAACAGCAGCTCATCAAGCTCTCTATGGATTAAGCTATAGTGTAATTGTTGCTTTAGGTGCATCCGCTGGACTAGGTTTTATTCATACTGGCCATGATTTATCCTTTGTATATGATTTTTCTGATCTGTATAAGGCGGATTATTCAATTCCTATTGCCTTTGAAATGGTTAAGGAATATGGAAAAGATGACATTGCAGTCCATACAAGACATGCAATGAGGGATGCTTTTAAAGATGGAAAATTAATAGAAAAAATGGTCAAAGATCTCAAATATTTATTAGATATTAAAAATCAAGACGAAGTGCATGCAGTAATGAGTCTTTGGGACAATAAAAAAGGGCTTCAAAAATTTGGAGTCCAGTACCATGAGCCTGAGGAGTAGTTTTAATGATTGTAATTACTTTATCCAAAACACCAGCTTCCTTACGTGGTGATTTAACAAAATGGTGTCAAGAAATTCAAACTGGAATCTATGTTGGAAGTGTTAATGCGAAAGTTAGAGACTTATTATGGGAACGAGTTCAAAAAAATATTGGTCAAGGAGAAGCTACTCTAGTTTATAATACGAATAATGAACTTGGATATACTTTTCGAACCACTCGATTAGACAGAAAAATAGTAGATTTTGATGGTATTCCTCTGTTAAAACATGTTAATGTAACGCCAAATTTGAAATTAGGATTTAGTAATGCTGCAAAATACCATAAAGCTAAGGTATGTTCACGATCTGTGTTGCATAATTCAACTTTGTTAAAGTTTGCAGTAATTGATATCGAAACTACAGGCTTAGCTCCCAATAAAAGCGAGATTCTTTCTATTGGTGCTGTTAAGTATTTGAAGAATGGAAAAGTTGATGTATTTTATAAATTAATTAGGGATGTAAACTGTATTCCGGCCGATGTAAGTGAATTAACAGGTTTGAATATGAAGATATTAAAATCGAAAGGAAGTAATTTAATCGAAGTTTTAAAAATGCTAAAAGACTTTCTTGGAGATCGAATTTTATTAGGTTACAATTTAACATTTGATATTAGTTTTTTGGATATAGCCTATAAAAGAAATAAGATTTCTGGGTTAATTAATACTTCTAAAGATTTACTTCCGATAATTAAAAAGAATAATAAATTTCTTGATAATTATAAGTTGAGTACAGTATTGTCTGAATATAAAATTGAAAATCAAAATCCACATCATGCAGATTTTGATGCAAAATGTACGTATCAATTGGCCTTGAAGTTGATTAATGAGGGAAAATTAAAGCTTTAAAGTTTGGTAAAAGTAATGTATTTGGACGATTGCATCTTTTTAAAATGCTGCTATCATAGGATTCTTTTAGTGTATTCTCCACGTATGTGGAGATGATCCTCTAAATTCAAAGCTAGGATCACTTAAAGTTAAGTATTCTCCACGTATGTGGAGATGATCCTAGATTATCTGCGTTAGAAGATCAGAAAAAGGAGTATTCTCCACGTATGTGGAGATGATCCTAAATCTCAAACCATAAGGTAGTAATTTAGTTCGTATTCTCCACGTATGTGGAGATGATCCCAGCATTCTTAGTCTGTTTCATAGTAGTAACCGGTATTCTCCACGTATGTGGAGATGATCCTACCATCGTTTTGAAATTGGGGAATAGTCCCTTGTATTCTCCACGTATGTGGAGATGATCCTAATTAGCTTCAACAGCAGGATCGCCACCACCAGTATTCTCCACGTATGTGGAGATGATCCTCATCATCTGAACTCGTACTAATAAATTTGATCAGTATTCTCCACGTATGTGGAGATGATCCTAAATGCCTTTGATGGACTTACATAGGTAAATTGTATTCTCCACGTATGTGGAGATGATCCTATCAACGCTATTCCTTTTGATTTCTAGAGAATGTATTCTCCACGTATGTGGAGATGATCCTATTTTTTCTTTTTTGTTTGTGTCGCACTGCCAGTATTCTCCACGTATGTGGAGATGATCCTTATTCTTCTCCTTATTATTAATTATTAAAATAGTATTCTCCACGTATGTGGAGATGATCCTTAGTTTTGGATACTTTATATCTACTCTTTATAGTATTCTCCACGTATGTGGAGATGATCCTTTAAATGATAGTTATGGTGAGGCTTTTGGTGGGTATTCTCCACGTATGTGGAGATGATCCCCAACTCCTAAGACTTGGACAGATGTTCAAGGAGTATTCTCCACGTATGTGGAGATGATCCTATCCTTATCAGGATTTTTTATAGGTGTAGTTTGTATTCTCCACGTATGTGGAGATGATCCCAGCCCAGAAACTCGATTCACGTTTTGCATTTGGTATTCTCCACGTATGTGGAGATGATCCTGAAACAAGCTCAAGCTATTGCAGATACAGTAGAGTATTCTCCACGTATGTGGAGATGATCCTGAATTTGATTTTGTTAAGTTGTGTAGACAAAAGTATTCTCCACGTATGTGGAGATGATCCTAGAAAACGTGAACAAACTTATTAAGACTTTAAGTATTCTCCACGTATGTGGAGATGATCCTTAAGAGAAGTAAAGAAGTAGGAGGTAAGTAGAGTATTCTCCACGTATGTGGAGATGATCCTTTCATCTGGGTCTAAGCGGAATAATGGTAATTGTATTCTCCACGTATGTGGAGATGATCCTCAAGCAGAGGCTGAATACGGAATTGGTGGTTTAGTGTATTCTCCACGTATGTGGAGATGATCCTGGAACTGATGAACTCTACTTTATAAGGTAATTGTATTCTCCACGTATGTGGAGATGATCCCAGAAAAACCAATTCACACTATAGACCAACTTCGTATTCTCCACGTATGTGGAGATGATCCTAATATCTGATAGTTCTTCCTGATCAGCACGATGTATTCTCCACGTATGTGGAGATGATCCTAAGCGACTTACGAAGTTGAATGCTGAAAAAGAGTATTCTCCACGTATGTGGAGATGATCCTTGCATGTTCAAAGTAGGTCTGCGTCTTAGCTGGTATTCTCCACGTATGTGGAGATGATCCTGAACGATCAGCGAATTGATATGCTGATGTGTTGTATTCTCCACGTATGTGGAGATGATCCTAAAAGAGACGTTGCCTGGCAATACAGTACGTCGTATTCTCCACGTATGTGGAGATGATCCCTTGTGCCTGATTTAGATCTTGGAGACATGACTGTATTCTCCACGTATGTGGAGATGATCCTTAAAACATCTTTTCTGAAATTTAAAAGTTCTAGTATTCTCCACGTATGTGGAGATGATCCCAAGAATAGTATTTGGGAACAATGGAATAATGAGTATTCTCCACGTATGTGGAGATGATCCTGAAAGGCACACGTCCGAAATTATGTTTCAGAGGTATTCTCCACGTATGTGGAGATGATCCTAAAATTAACGCTGTTAAAAAAGAAGGCAAAAGGTATTCTCCACGTATGTGGAGATGATCCTATCCTGAAATACAGTAACAATTCCTGAAAAAGGTATTCTCCACGTATGTGGAGATGATCCTATACACCTTGAAAACTACCGTTCAAGTATAAGGTATTCTCCACGTATGTGGAGATGATCCTGAATGGCTTGAAGGGCAATATTCGTAAAGCCAGTATTCTCCACGTATGTGGAGATGATCCTGAACACAATAAAGCGAACTCTTATCCTAGAGTGTATTCTCCACGTATGTGGAGATGATCCTATACCTTGTCATACAGTATGTTTGCGTTTTATGTATTCTCCACGTATGTGGAGCTGCTTCTGATGCCCCCAAGTATGAAGATTTTGCAGCGCCTTGGTGTTGGCAAAATTACTAACTCGTATTATCCAGTAAATAAAAAATGCCACATCATTCAAAACATACTATATCTATACAATCCTATGTTAATCAGTTGAATGACTTGATAGTTCATATTAGTTGATTTATATAAAAAATATCAAGAGAGAAAAAATATGACACCATCAATTGACTAAAGGCCAATAGGATTTGCTACAATAAATGAAGGGACAAGTGAACGTAGTTTATTAGAAAGAAGAACAATGGCACTATGCTAAAAAAGCGATTCACGAGTCTACTATGAAAGTAGGAGATAGTTAGGTGGACGCGCATAGTAGTCAGATAGGTGTGGATGCAAATATCGCCTTGCTTGTCTTAAAGAAAACGATACTCAAACGAGTGTCGTTTTTATTTTTTGGTTTTTTCTCAAGGATAGGACTTAAATATTTAATAAAGATAATTCAAATCATCATCCCTAAATACATTAACTCTACTTGTTATGACATCAAGCTGTTTCTACTTGTTGTGCAAGGAAAAATCAGCACGTAAAGAAGGTTTGTAGCTTACTCCCGAAGTAGGCTAATCCGTAATTTAAAAACTCAATTCGTTATATAATCTGTATAATTTTCTAACTAAAAATGCTAGAATTATTGATGTATTCAAATAGGGAGGTTTTTTGATGAAAAAAAGATATCTTTTAGGAGCATTAGGTTTAGTACTTCTGGGATTAGGAACAAGTGCTTGCTCTAGTCAAACAAACAATAGTGGCAGCAAACAAACAACTACTAGTAAGTCAAAGAAGTCTATCGAAAAGACCGATGAAAATAGTAGTGAAAGTACAAAACGCTCTAGAAAAGATTTAAGTACAGGAGCTGACACTCAAGATAATAATAGCAATAGTAACGATGGAAAAGCTTATGGCGGAAATTTCCAAGATAGTAAGGGATATATCGCTATCGGTAGTGTAACCAACGTCACTGTTAAGAGTTCTAATGACGATGGCCACTATGCTCTAGTGAAAGGAATTTTCACTAATAATGATAAAGAAAGCGTTGATCCAACATCTTTCTTTAGTAACCACTTAAAAGTAATGGAGAAAGTTGGCAAAGCTACTCATGACCTTGTTTTGGTCACCACAGACATTGAAAATGAATTAACACCTTGGGGAAACCAGATTAAGGAAGGTCGTAAGAAGGTTGAGCCTAATATGACCAGTAATTTTGTTATAGTATATAAATTAGATCCTGCAAATGGAGCTAAAACTAATGCAACCCATTATGTATTCGAACCTCACGATTCTAAATTTGGTAAATCATTAACTGTAAAAGTTTATGAGTCTAAGACCATTAAGAAATCTAGCGATAGTGCAAATAGCAATTCAAATTCTGACGAAAGTACAGACACAAATTCAAGTGCCGATACAAGCAGTGATGCTGATACAGATGACTAATTAAATATTAAAAAACTGAGAACTATGAGGGTATTCATAATTCTCAGTTTTTTATTAGGTGGTATTATTGTCCAATTAGTTGCTGGAAATCGCTAACTAGTTTTTGAAAAGTTGCATTTAAATTCTGCATAAATTCGTTTTGATTATTTTTCATTTGATCTAATAATGAATCGGCCTGATTTGGATTTTGTTTGATTTGGTCGATAGTAGAGCCCAATTGATCAATTTGATTTTGTAAGGCTTGATTATTAGCAGCATTATTTTTCAATTGTTCATTTTCAGTTTTGATTTGGTTTAATTGGTTTTGTAATTCTTCTTTATTTTGATCCTGCTTATAGGTATTGATAGCACTTTGCAACTCTTTATTTTGTTGCATTAATTGCCTGTTTTGTTCAGACAGATTATCTAATTTACTGTTAGTATTATTGAGGGCATTACTTTGAGCTTGCTCATTTTGAACCGTATCATTATGAGCCTGACAAGCTGAAATACCAAAGATGATGGCAATTAATAAAACAAGCACTCCAAGAACAATATATACTATCCTTTTCTTGCCTTTCTTTTTAGGACTAGCAGCTTTATTAGGAGAAGAAGTATATTGTGCTGTTTTTACTGGAGCTGGTTGAGGAGTAGGGGAAGAATCAACCATATTATTTTTATCTGTTACCCAGGCTTGAATTTTCTTGGTCGCATATTCGTTATTAGTGCCAATCGCTGTGATAATTACAGGATATACTCCTGCTTCAGATCGGTTAACGGCCTTTTTATTTATACTAAGATTATCATTTGAAATAAAATGGCCATTTTCTGTAACTGTAAGTTCCAATTGAGAGATTATTTCTTGATTGGTCAAATTCTGATTAAGAGGCCAGGTAATTGAGTCTACTCTGGTATTGATTTGTAATGTCATATCTAAATTCCTTTGAAAAACTTTAGTCTATTTAATTCAATTATACTAATAAAATTTACTTAGAGAAATTAATTAACAGCAGTAAAATAAAACTTAAACAATTATAAACTATATAAATAATATAATTAAAATTATGTAAAATGGAGAAGAAATGAAAAGATCAGAAAATGTAACTTTAACTAATATGTGTATGATAAAAGATAAGGATAAAATTTTGGTTCTAAATAGAACTGATCCAGTTTGGCCCGGTTTAACTTTTCCAGGTGGCCACGTCGAATCTCATGAAGCTTTTCATGATTCAGTGGTTAGAGAAATAAAAGAGGAGACGGGATTAGAAATTAAGGATCCGCGTTTAGTTGGAGTAAAGCAATTTTTTGACCATAATGATGAACGCTATCTTGTCTTTTTCTATATGGCTACTAAGTTTACTGGTATGTTAAAAGCTTCTGATGAAGGAGATTTAACTTGGATGACAAGGGAAGAAATAGAAAAATCAAAATTAGCATATAACTTTGATCATGATTTACCAATCTTTTTCGATGAAAAGTTAAGTGAACATATCTTAGATGGAGATAGAGATCAAACTTATTAAAAAAGACATTCGATCGAATGTCTTTTTTATTATTCTTGAGTATTTTCAGTTGAGCTAGTTGATTCAGATTCATTATTTTGACTAGCTGGCGTTTCTGTTTCCTTACTTGAACTTGAAGAAGACTCAGATGAAGCAGTAGAAGATGATGAAGTGTTTGAATTCTCAGAGTTTGAACTACTTGTAGCAGAACTTTGAGTAGTTGCATTTGCATTACTGTTAGTAGTCCAGCTGTTATCAAAGTAATAGTTAGGTTGAGGATTATAATAACTATAATTGCGACGTGGAACAGTATAGAAAGAGGTACCAAAGTTGGATTTTGGTAGGGTACTGCTTGCTTTATGTTCATTACGTTGAATAGGTGTAGAAATACTTGATGAACTAGAACTTTGGCTTTCAGAACTAGATTGCTCTTCTCTATTTTGGAGACTATCTAGTTGATCATCCATCTTAATGTCTTCATCTTTTTTCTGCTCAGTCTTGTCTGATTTTTCTTTTTTATCGTCTTTATTTTTAGGTTTCTCTTTTTCAACTTTTTTATGAGATTGCTTATGAGAAGACTGAATAATGGCATAGTCTGCTGCAGAAGATTTATGTTTTGGCTCAACCAAGTTGTTACGACAACCTGTAAGTAATAAGAGACTACAACTTAAAGCACCAACGATTAACTTTTTCAAATTAATTTCCTCCATTTAAAATTTCTTTTATTATAACCAAAATTATTAATATAAAACAGTAAAATTAAGTACTAATAGGAAGGGATTTGAAAATTAATATATTATTTTTCAAGTTTGGGAGTTCAAAGAACATATTTTTTCTAGAAAAGATATAATAGATATGTAGTGAATTAATTTGTTAAATTTATTTTTAGATAAAGATGTTAGAGGTCAGTTTCTATGTATGATCTTGAAGACGTTTTAATGAAATCTTTTAGAGAAGATAATGGCATTAGTTCGGCATTTTCAATTGAACCGGTTGATGATAATGAATATCGTGTTTCAACTAATGTGGTTGATGGCTTGAACGATACTATTCACTTTTATTTAGTTGTTTATCCTAACGGAACCTATGCCTTGAATGATCGCGTATTTACGGCACAAATGATTGATGATAATATCGGGAGTTTCGCAAGTATTGCCAGTGATGTGGCACGTTTAGCTAGTGAATTTGGTGTATTATTAGATGACCGCGGAGAACTAACACGTGACTATATTAATATTCGCGATCTTAGAAATGAAGTGAACAACTTTACTCAATTATTAAATCGTGTAGTTGAATTTGCCCAAATCCATAGATAATTTAATTACAAGAGAAGAAGCTGAAAGCAGAAGCTTCTTTTTTTTTTGCCTAATTAAGTTATAATTTGAATAAAAACAAGGAGAGAACTATGAAAGATTCTGAAATAGAGTTAATTGGGCAAAATGCCATGAATTGGTTAAAAGAAAATATTCATTTTATAAAAGCCGGTTCAGATATTGAGGTAGCAACACCCTTAATTGGTGCATATGGGGACTTAGTATATTGCTGGATTGAAAAAGAAGATGATTACTACCGCATTACTGATGATGGGGGAACTTTATTTAAGCTTGATCCTGGTCAAGAAAATATGGATTTACTTGAAGAAGCAATGGATATTGTAATTGGAGCTGGTTTTGAATTTGATGAAGAGACTTTAGAAATTTACCAAGTGGTAGATCAAGACTATATCCCAGCTACACTTAACGATCTGACTCAATTACAGGTTGCTTTGACTTATTTAGCCAGCTGATAACTTTCCCATCATAATTAAGTTTTTAAGCATATGTTTTTTGTTTTTAAAAAGCCTATGATATAAATAATTGTGAAAGCGCTAATAACGCGTATTTCTTAAAATATTACAAAGAATGTAAAAAATATCTTAATTTGTAACATTTTTGTAAAATTACGGTATAATAAAAGTAAATAAAACAGCAAGCTTAAGTATAGCTTACCTTGCTGAGGAGCGTGAATTATGATGAGAAAAGTTAAGAAGAGAAGTATCATTACAAGTTTGGGTGCAGTTGCAATGTTAGCATCTTTGAGTGTAGGTGGAACTGCTTTTGCAGCAAGTACTGATCAAGCCAAGAATTATCAAACTCAACTTGAAGAACATAAGAATTTACAAGCTTATACTAATCCATTAACTGTCCAAGCTTTAACTACTACTAAGGGTGTTTTGCCTGATGCAACAAGTGGTATTTCTAATTGGAGTCAGGTTCCAGCTGGAACAGTAGCCGCTTGGGATAATAAGCCTGAAGTTAATAAGGCCGGAACTAGTTACGGAACAGTTTATGTTACTTTCCCAGATGGATCTAGATCAAGATTAGCAGTTTACGTAACGGTTAAAGATGGTGCAGCTAGTCAAAGTAGTGAGAATACAAACACTACTTCTTCAGATAAAAGCTCTTCAGCTGCGGTAGCATCAAAGTCACCTGTTAAGAGCTCACAAGTAGAAGGTGAAGCTAAGACTTCTGCCAAAGACACTGATAATGATACTGAAAAGACAACTACTGTAGATAAAGCTGATAAAGATCAATCAGCAAAATCCAGTTCTAAAGCTAACAAAGATGTAGTTGTAAAGGATCTAGGATCAACTACTGTTACTGAAAAAAATGCTAGTGTTGTAAGTAACTCAAAGGATAAGGACAAGAGTTCAAATCCAATTTCTGTTGCTACTCGCTTACCAGAAACTGTAGCTAAGGCTACGAATCCATTTGTAATAATTTGCGGTGCATTAATTGCAGCCGTAAGTGGTGCAGTAATTTGGAGTAAGAAATTAAAGAAGAGAAATTAATAGATAATAAAAGAGGTCGAAACTAATTGTTTCGACCTCTTATTTTATTTATCTTTATTTTTGTCCTTATCTTTGCTATTTTGAGCTTTTTTCTTTTTAGGATCATCTGGCAAGATAGCAAATTTATCAAGCATTTTTTCCAATTGATTATTTTTTTCAAAAGTTAAACCCATATCTATCTTTAGCTCCTTTGAATTAAGATAAGTGAATTATACCCTATAATTTTAACTAAAAAAAGTAAGCTGCATCTTATAAGTAGCTTACTTTTTTAGTTTTTACGTCTTAATTTAACTAAAAAGTCTTCATGTTCTTTTTCTAACTTTTCATCCTTATCAATAAAGAAGTAGCAGGCAGTGGCAATCACTGCAACTACAGCCCCTAAGAGTAGGGTCTTAGGAGTAAAGTTAGTAATCATATAACAAGAAATAATCAAAGCAATAATTGGAATAGTGTATTTTCCAGGTAGTAAAAAACCGTGTGTTGGATATTCATTACTATGCTTAAATTTAATGACTGCTAAAATTGATGGCACATATTGAACAAAGGATGCTAAAACCGTACATGAGACAAGAAATAGGTAACTTTGAGTAGCTAAGGCTCCTGAAAGAACAGCAGTAAAAATAATACCAACATAAGGAGCATCATGTTTATTTTTCTTACCAATCCATTTCGGAAGCATCCCATGTTCGGTAGCAAGGGATGCAATAAGTGAAGGAGTATTAAATGAAGCACTAAAAGCAACTCCAAAGATTGAAATTAACATTACGACAATCATAAAAGCAAAACCCCATTGGCCAACACCAGTCTTTAGGGCACTCGCTAATGGATTAGAATAACTTCCTAGTTTAAACCAATTGCAACTAAAAGCATCAAGCAATCTAGAATTGTTACACTAGGCATTACTGCAATTAAAACCCGTGGAATATTCTTTTCTGGATTATTCGTTTGCTTTGCTGCAATTAGAATAAAGGAAAATCCAGTAAATAAGTAAAAAATTGGTGTGAAGGCATTCCCCAAATGTTTAAAGAATGGTCCAACACCGGTTAAAGCTGCATGTGGAATTACCGGAGTAAAGTGAGCTTTCTTAATAAAGAAGGCTCCAACAATAATGAAGACAAGTAATGTAATAATCTTAGCTGCAGCTGAAATATTATTAACAATTTTTACCCAAGATATACCAAAGAAATTAATAATTGAAAACAGTAAAATTAAGAAGATAACTCCACTAATGTAGACTGCATTATTTTTAAAAATAGGTAAAAAACTCTTTAAGATGGTTAATAAAGCAACTAATTCAGTAGAAAGAGTTGTACATCCTAAAAACTAAGTAAAAATACCTAGTTCATAACCCGAAAAACGCCCAAAAGCATTATATGAATAAAGCTAAGCGGCTCCTGATTGTGTGAAACGGCTGGATAAGTCAGCATAGCATAAAGCAATCATGCTGACAGTGACAGCAGTACAGAGAAGAACAAGAATAGCTGTTAGATTCAAATTTGCACTGTAGTCAAATAACTATGTAGAACTTTTCATTAAAATTATTGATTTTGTGATGCGAGGAAAATAAAAATGACAAAGATTGCTATTTTAGGTGCCGCTGGTCAAATTGCTCAATTAGTTGAACCAATGATATTAAAGAAGACGGATGTAGATATGGTTTTATATTTGCGTCATCCTAATAAATTACATCAAGTTGATGAAAGTCGAGAAGAGATAATCAAGGGTGATGCAAGCAACTTTAATGAATTAAAGGCAGCATTAGCAAGTGTTGACCTAGTTTACGCAAACTTAGCTGGGGCGAACATTGAAGATCAAGCCGAAACTGTTGTTAAAGCAATGGATACAAATGGCATTAAGCGCTTAATTTGGGTTTCTTCTCTAGGAATCTATGATGAAGTACCGGGAAAATTTGGTGAATGGAATAAGAATATTTTAGGTTCTTACTTAACTACTTATAGAGCAGCAGCTGATAAAATTACAGAAAGTGATTTAGATTACACCATTATTAGACCAGCTTGGTTAACTAATAAAGATGAAGTAAGTTATGAAAAGACTGTTGGTGCTCAAACTCCATTTAAAGGAACCGAAGTGTCTCGCTTGAGTGTAGCAGACTATATAGTTAATATAATTGAAAATCCAGCAGAAGATCTTAAGAGCAATGTTGGTTTAGATAAGCCTGGAACTGACGGTGATAGGCCAGCCTGGTATTAAATTTAATAATAAGAAAAAAGAACGGTTTTTAAACCGTTCTTTTTGGTGTAAAGGGAGCAAGTTTAAGCTTATCTAGTTGATTGCGATAATAAGTTAAACTCTTACGATTACAATGTAGGATTTCCATTAATTTCAAGTCAGAGAGGCTAGGGTCATTTACTTTATAGTAAATGTAAGAAAGGCGAAGTTTTCCTGGGGTAAGATCAAAATTTAAAATATCCTTGTCTGGAGCAATTTTTCTAGTTAAAGAGGTTAAGGCAGAGATTTGTTTACCGGTCTTTGTTTGGAAAATAAGAGGATTCTCTTCAGTATTAGTCAGGAGAATAGAGCGATAACTTGAATTGTTAATACTTGAAATATTAGCCTTACTCAAATTAAGAAATTGTTTTGGGTCAAAGCCGTGAGCAATCAAAATTAGAACTTTTTTGCAATCAAGACTAATTTCAGGCCAAGTTATAATTTCATCAATCTGATCAATCCAGTCAATGCAAATATGAGGGGTTCGATCAAAAGTATAGCCATGTAAATCGGTAAAAAGATAATTTTTAACTAATTGGTGGTCATAGAGAAAAGAAAAATATTTTTTTAAATGGGTAACATACTTATTAATCGTACTAATTGTTTTATTTTGATCTTGCTCTAAGTGGTCAATAAAGGCGCGGATATCTTGAGCAGAAACATTACTAACTTTAGGTTCTGAATTTGAATTTTGTAAAAAATAGTTCCAAAAATAATAGATCGATTGATTAATTGAAGTAATTGTTCGCGGAGCAAGATTTTGACTACTGCACCATTGATTAAAATTTTTTTCGTAGGGAAATAACATTTTTATACCTCATTAACAAAAATGTAATTGTTACTTTAACATATACTTGATTATAACAAAAAAGGTTGGCGAACTTCCAGTCCGCCAACCAGTCTACAGCAAAATTTTACTTCTTAATTCGAGATTTGTACCATTTAATTCCAAAGTAAATAAATAGAATTAGTAAAAGGATAATAATTACGATTGTGTAATCATCAAAGATTCTAACTACGACTTGCCAATTCTTTCCCATATAGTGTCCTAAACCAACTAGTACACTATTCCAAACTAAACTACCTAAAGTAGTCAAGACTAGAAATTTAGTCCAGCCGACATGGGCAATACCTGCGGGAATTGAGATTAAACTTCTAACAACAGGGATGCAACGTCCATAAAAAATGGCGCTAATTCCATGTTTGTCGAACCAATCAATGGCTTTTTGAGCATCATCTTTTTTAAATCCTAAAAGTTTAAATAACTTAGTTTCAAGTAATTTTTCAAGTCGTGGCAGTGTTAGATTACGACTTATTGAAAATAAAATAATCGCACCAATAATTGATCCTAAAGTTGAAGCTAGGATAACACCGATTAGAGTTAATTTAGTTCCACTAACTAGGAATCCTCCAAGGGTCAAAATTACCTCTGAAGGAATAGGTGGAAAAATATTTTCAACGGCAATTAAAAGAATAATGGCAAGATAGCCGAAATTTTCGATAAAGTGTGTTAACCAAATTGTCATTTATATTTTTATTGTCTTTCTAAAATTTTATCTACTTTCTTAAAGAATAAATCTTTATCTGCTTTTGTTACTTCAGTAATTTCTTTTCCATTAGGGTCGATAAACATGCGACCACTTGCTAACCCTGATGTAATAACATTTGCTTTTACCTGACGTGTCTCAACAAGTTCAGGGTAGAGAGCTGACATAGTGGTTAAAACGTCCCACAAATATAGTTCTGCATTTGGAACAGAAATAATTAAGCTGTATCCTAAACCAACTAAGTCAATAGCTGGATACTTTCTTAAACTAGCCCAGTGCTGACGAAGTTCATCAGTTAAGGGAAGTTCTTCAGTACTTTCTAAGCCAACCATTTGAATTTTAAGATCTGAGTCTAGAACATGTTTCACTGCATCTGGATCCCAAAAGGCATTCCATTCTTGAGTGCCGTCAGCATCAACGCTAACTACGTTTCCATGTCCGTCTAGAGAGCCACCCATCCAGTAGACTTTTTCAATTTTTGATTGAATTGAAGCATCTTCATCTAATGCTCGAGCTAAATCCGTGATTGGACCAGTCATTACTAAGGTAACGGGACCATCTGCTTTTTTAATTTTATCAATCATATCTAGGTGAGCAGGCAACGCAGCTTCTGGGGTTTTAATTTCACCGCTCTCATTTAAGATTGGAAAGTAGTTAAATGAGTATGTTGCCATCCGCCACTCTTTTGGAAATTGATGAACAGCACGTGAATTAGAGCGAGCAACTTCTAATTTATCACCACGTAAATTGAATCTATCGACCATTTTCCGACAAGCTTCTACTGAGGGATCGATATATCCATCGCCATCAATGGCACTAATTCCAATGAGCTTAATATCAGGCGCTTGCAAGAGTAAAAGGAGTGAAACTAAATCATCGATGTTTCCATCATGATTAAAATAAATATTTTTCATTATTTGCGACCTTTCTTTTTGGCTATTTACTATTCTATAAGAAAATGAAGGATTGAGTAAACAAAAAAGTCATCTTACTTGGTTTTAAGAAGGAACGTGATAAAATACTATGGGAATTTCAATGGGAAGGAAAAATAATTTATGGCAACGGAACATATTGAAAATAAATTAAAACTTTTGCCCGATAAGCCAGGCTGCTACTTAATGAAAGATATTAATGGCAATGTGATTTATGTGGGAAAGTCTAAAAACTTAAAGAACCGCGTTCGTTCCTATTTTAAAAGTAAACAGGTGGGGAGACGTGCTGAACTTGTACGTGAAATACGTGATTTTGATATCATTACTGTCTCATCCGATAAGGAATCTTTTTTGTTAGAAATTACACTAATCAAAAAATATCAGCCTTACTATAATGTCCAATTAAAGCAAGGCACAGGCTATCCTTACATTGAAATTACTAATGAACGTGATCCGCAAACACGTTTGACATCAATTGTTCATAAGGATCACGGTTACTATTTTGGACCTTATCCAAATGTTTATGCGGCGCAAGCAACTTTGAAATTTATTCAAAAAGTCTGGCCCCTAAGAAGATGTACCGGTCATCAAGGACGTCCCTGTCTTTACTATCACATGGGACAATGTTTGGGAGCTTGCTTTAAGGAGGTGCCAAAGAGTACTTATGATGCTCAGATTAGAAAGATAAAGCGATTTTTAAATGGAGACATCGCCCAGGTTAAGCAAGATCTGACAGAAAAAATGACACAAGCTTCAATGGATCTAGAATTTGAACGTGCTGCTGAAATTAGGGATCAATTGAAATATATTGAACAAACTGTTGAGAAACAAAAGATTATTTCTAATGATCATACTCAACGGGATATCTTTAATTTTTACGTTGATAAATCTTGGATTTCAATCCAAATTTTCTTTTTAAGACAGGCTAAGTTATTACGTCGTGAAACAAGACTATTTCCTTTAACTGATACTAATGATCCACAAGATGCCTTTGTTTCCTTCATTGCTCAATTTTATGGACAGCGTAATCGTGTTTTACCAAAAGAAGTTTTAGTACCGGCTGGAATTGATAATGAATCTTTATCTGAAGTACTAAAGGTACCAGTAAGAACACCACAACGTGGTCAAAAGAAAGCCTTGTTAGAAATGGCTCATGACAATGCTAAGTTGAAATTAGATGAAAAATTCCGCCTCTTAGAACTAGGCAATCGTAAAACTAAGGGGGCACAAAAAGAAATTTTTGACGCTTTAGGGCTGCCGTATGGACATCGAATTGAAAGTTTTGACCACTCTCATATTCAGGGAGCTGACCCTGTTTCTGCTTTGGTAGTATTTACTGATGGTGAAGCTGATAAACATGAATATCGTAAATACAAATTAAAGGGTGAAGTTGAACATCAAAATGCGGCTGATGAGGTAGGAAACACCCGTGAAGTAGTTAGAAGACGATACAGTCGACTTTTAAAAGAACATAAAAAAATGCCAGATCTTATTTTAATGGATGGTGGTCAGATTCAAGTTGAAGCTTGTTTGGATGTGTTAAGAAATGAATTGAATGTAAACATTCCTGTTGCCGGAATGGTAAAGGATGATCATCACCGAACTAATCACTTGATTTTTGGTGATCCTACGAAGGGAGAAGAATTAAAGTTAATTCCTTTAGATCCAAAATCTGAGGGATTTTACTTAATGACCAGAATTCAGGATGAAGTTCACCGCTTTGCAATTACTTTTCATAGAAGAACTCATGCCAAAAATGCTCTTTCAAGTAAATTAGATGAAATTAAGGGTATTGGGCCAAAATCTAGAAATAAGCTCCTAAGAAAGTTTGGTTCTTTAAAGAAAATTAAAGAAGCATCAGTGGATGAATTAAGAGAAGCTGGTCTAACTCTTCCGCAAGCACAAACTGTAAAATTGAGTTTATAAATTAACCAATAAAAGACCTGATTTAATGGGGCTTGATATGGTATTATAGTTAAGAAACTTTAAGGAAATTTTTAATTATAAATTGATATACAAAGGAGGCGCACATAATGTTTGTCGACCAAACAAAAATAGATGTACAAGCAGGAAAGGGCGGCGACGGTGCCGTTGCTTTTCGACATGAAAAATATGTTCCACTTGGTGGACCAGCCGGTGGAGACGGAGGCCGCGGAGGCAGTATTATTTTAGTTGCTGACTCCGGCTTAAGAACCTTAATGGATTTCCGCTTTAGACGTAAGTTTAAGGCAGATAACGGTGAAAATGGTCGTATTAAATCACAATATGGCCGCGGAGCTAAAGACGTAAGATTAAAAGTTCCGATGGGAACAAGTGTCTATGATTTTAATACTGGCGAGCTTTTGGGCGACTTAGTTGAAAATGGTCAAGAATTGGTAGTAGCTCACGGAGGAAAAGGCGGTAGAGGTAATATTCACTTTGCCACTCCAACAAGAACCGCTCCAGAAATTGCCGAAAATGGTGAACCGGGAGAATTCCGTACTTTACGCTTGGAATTAAAGGTCTTAGCTGATGTAGGGCTAGTAGGATTCCCATCTGTTGGCAAGTCAACCTTGTTATCCGTTGTAACTAAGGCTAAGCCAAAGATTGCCGCTTATGAATTTACAACTTTAACTCCTAACTTAGGAATGGTTGTTCTTCCAGATAGTCGTGATTTTTCAATGGCTGACCTACCAGGATTAATTGAAGGTGCTTCAAAAGGTGTTGGACTTGGAATTCAATTCTTGCGTCATGTTGAACGTACAAAAGTAATCTTACACTTAGTTTCAATGGATCCAAACAATGGCCGTGATGCTTATGAAGACTATGAGACAATTCGTAAGGAATTAGCAGGCTACACTAAGGATTTAACTACCAAGAAAGAAATTATTGTAGCAACACAAATGGATATTCCTGGTAGTGAAGAAAAATTTGCGGAATTTAAGAAGAAACTAGGAGATAAAACTGTCTATCCTATTTCTAGTGTTACCCATAAAGGTGTTAGTGAACTAATGGGTAAGACCGCAGATCTTGTTGAAGAAGTTGCTAAAGAAGAAGCTGAAAAACCAGCAGAAATTAAAGTTGCCGAAAAAGAATATGTTTATAAGAAACCAGAAGATGAAGGCTTTAAGGTTGAAAGAACAGGCGAACACAGCTTTGTTGTTACAGGCAATAAGTTAGAGCGTCTTGTTCAAAGAACTAACCTTGACCATACTGATGGAATTATGCTTCTAGCTCGTAAATTAAAGCGCTTGGGTGTAGATGAAGCTTTAAGAGAAAATGGAGCAGTAACTGGCGACGATGTTTCAATAGCTGACTTTACGTTTGAATTTGTAGATTAGAAAATTTGAAAAAGTTGGGAGTAAGACTTTTGAATAAAAAGAACCGCTTTATTACAGGTTATGCCGGACTTCGTGCTCTAGCTGTTATTGGAGTAATTCTATATCACCTTAATCCAAACCAGTTCATGGGTGGATATTTAGGAGTACCAATATTTTTAGTATTATCGGGTTATTTAGTTACAGACCATATGTTTCATGCCTATGAGGAGCGGGGAGAGTATAATTTCAAATCTTTCTACATTAGACGAATCAAAAAATTATATCCTCAAATGATTACACTGTTGTGGGGATGTAGTGCCTATATCTTACTTTTTCAGCAGAATCTTCTAGCTAAGTTGAATCAAATAGTCGTTACTAATTTACTGAACGTCTATAACTTTTGGCAGATAAAGAATGGACAAAGTTATTTTGAACGATTTGCAGCTAATGAATCACCATTTGTTCATTTATGGACTATGTCAATTGAAGGTCAATTTTACATTATTTGGCCCCTAATAATCTTTTTGCTAGTTAAGTTCGCTAAAAATAAAAAAACAATTTTTTGGATTATTACAGCCTTAACTTTATTTTCTGCTTTAGAGATGGCATTTTTATTTAAACCAGGTGTTGATACAAGTAGAATTTACTATGGGACGGATACAAGATTCTTCTCTCTAGGTTTGGGGGCAATGCTAGCAGTTTTTTGGCCAACTTGGAAGTTAAATGCAAATCTAGAAAAAAGAAGTCATTGGCTCTTAAATATTGTGGGAGCTATATCATTAGTAGCTATCTTACTAATGGCAACGAGTCCAATTTTCAATCCACAAAAAGCATTTGCTTATCGTGGAGGGATGCTCTTATTTTCACTAGTAACAACGATTTTTGTTGGAATCATTGCTCATCCAGGCAGTAGCTGGAACAAGTGGTTAACTAATCCAGTATTTAAATGGATTGGGTCACGTTCATATGGAATTTACTTGTATCAATTTCCAGTAATGATTTTCTTTGAAGATAAGGTTAAAGATATTGCCGATCATGTGGTTTTATATCATTCAATCGAAGTTATTTTAATTTTGATAATTGCTGAACTTAGTTATCGCTTTATTGAAAAACCATTTGGTCGAATTGATTGGGAAAAAGTTCGTCAATTCTTAACTAAGGCCTTAAATTTACGTGCAAAGCACTATCAAGCAAAGATACTTTTTGCAACAGGGATAATAGTTTTTATTCTAGGTAGTTTTGGAATTTTAAAAGCGCCAACTGTCAAAACGGAAAATCCAAATCATTCTCAACTAGCTAAGCAAATTAAATCAAATCGGAGTAAGCAGCTAAAGAGTAATAAAAAATTAATTAAGGAAGCTCAGTCTAGAAAGAAAACAGCACCAACTTCAAAAGCTGATCTTATAAAACAAGCTAAGAAAGCAGCAGATACCAAACCAGTAAACAAAGACTTTGAAAAATACGGAATTTCTCAAGTTGATTTACAACTAGCACAAAAAATTCAGGTGACTGCAATTGGAGACTCAGTAATGGCTGGATCTAGCCAAAACTTACAAAAATTGATGCCACATTTAATTATTGATGCAGCTATTTCTAGACAATTGGGTGATACTATTCCACTTTTTGAACAATACAAAGCAAAGGGTGCTTTAAATGAGAATGTGTTAATTGGCTTAGGAACAAACGGAGCCTTTGAACCAAAAGAACTTGATCACTTAATGCAAATTATTGGTCCAAAGAGACATGTTTTTTGGGTTAATACTCATGTGCCAACGCGTGATTGGCAAGATCAAGTTAATGGTGAACTAGATGCAGCAACGAAAAAATATCCAAACTTAACGATTATTAAGTGGCATGAGTTTGCTGGTAGTCATCCAGATTGGTTCTACGATGATCATACACATCCAACTCCAGAAGGATCGAAATTTTATAGTGCCTATATAACTAAAGTTTTAGTTACTGAAGGTAAATATTAGAAATAGGGTTTTCATGGAAATACAATTTTTAGGAACAAGTGCGGGGCAACCATCAAAAAGTAGAAATGTTTCTTGTACCGCACTAAAGTTATTAGATGAATTAAATGAAGTATGGCTATTTGATGTGGGAGAAGCAACGCAGCATCAAATTTTAAAGACTAACATTAGACCTAGAAAAGTAACGCGAATCTTTATTTCACATACTCATGGTGACCATATTTTTGGACTTCCAGGTTTTCTCTCATCTCGTTCTTTTCAAGGCGATGGTGGTCCACTAACAATTTATGGACCAGCTGGTATTGAACAATTTGTACAAACTTCTCTAAGAGTTTCTAAAACTCGCGTATCATATCCGATTAAGTATGTGGTTTTAAAAGAAAATGGCTTAATTTTTGAAAATGATATTTTTGCGGTCTACACAGCTCGTTTAGATCACCGAGTACCGAGTTTTGGCTTTCGTGTAGTTGAAAAGCCACGTCCAGGTGAATTATTAATGGATAAAGTGGCAGAATACAATGTGCCTAATGGACCGCTTCTTGGTCAATTAAAGGCCGGAAAAACAATCACATTAAGTGATGGTCAAAAACTAGATGGACGTGATTTTCTTGGAGAAGAGCGTCCAGGACGAATTGTGACAATTATTTATGATACTCGGCCAACAAAAAATATTGGTGAATTAGCAGATAACGCCGATGTTCTAGTTCATGAATCAACATTTGATGGTGGAGAAGAAAAAATGGCCCATCGCTACTTCCATTCAACTTGCTTGGATGCAGCTCGAGTTGCTCGAGATCATAATGTTGGAGAGCTTTATTTAACTCACATTTCTGCTCGCTATACTGGAAGAGCGGGTAGACAATTAGAACATGATGCTAGAAAGATTTTTAAACATACTCACTTAGCTAATGATCTAGATAATTTTGAAATCACATTGAGGGGATAATAATATGAGTAATTCATTGAGGGATAAAGTCGTAGTAGTTACAGGAGCTTCTAGTGGTATTGGACGCTCAATTGCTTTAGAAAGTGCAAGTCGTGGTGCAACAGTTATTTTGATGGCACGTCATCAAGATAAGTTAGAAGAAATTGCCAACGAAGCACGTCAGCTTTCTGGAAATGAAGTATATGTATTTCCAACAGATATTAGCAAAGCTGATCAAATTGATCGTGCCTTTAATGAAATTGTTAGTCATGTTGACCATATTGATTATCTTGTCAATGCAGCAGGTTTTGGTGTCTTTAAAGAATTTTTAGAGACTTCACCTCAAGTGATGACTGAAATGTTTCAAACCAATGTTTTAGGTTTGATGTATTTCACTCGTCTTGTTGCGCGTGTCATGATCGATCAAAAGCAAGGGCAAATTATTAATTTTGGCTCAATTGCTGGAATTGTACCAACTACTAAGACTGCAGTTTACAGTGCTAATAAGGCGGCTATTATTCAATTTTCAAATGTTTTACGTCTAGAATTGAAACCTTTTGGCGTTAAGGTCATGACAGTAAATCCTGGACCAGTTTATACTAATTTCTTTAATATTGCTGATGAAAGTGGTTCTTACGTGAATAATGTTCAACGTTTCATGCTTGATCCAGATGATGTAGCTTGGCAAGTAGTCCACTTCTTTGGTTCTAACCGTCGTGAATTGAATCTACCTCTAAGCTTAGCTACCTTAGCAAAGCTTTACCAAATTTTCCCTCGTATTGGTGACTGGGCAAGTCTAAAGTTTGCTAGCAGAAAGTAGGGAAGAATGATGAATAAGCAAAGAAATTTAGTAATTGGACTAATTATCGTTTTAGTGCTTGTGATTTTTGCATGCCTCAATACTGAACCAGTAGCGATTAATTTTGGCTTTTTCCAACCTAAAATGCCTTTAATCATCGTCTTAGTGATTATGCTTCTATTAGGTGCATTAGTATCACTTTTGATTGGTAAAGGTGAAAAAGTTTCTCCTGATGTCAAAAAAGCACTAGCAAAACAGAAGAAAGAATTAGATAATAAATATCGGAGTGAAATTGAATCTAGAGATAAACAAATAGCTGAATTAAAAAAAGTTAATAATTCTGAAGCTACAAAATAAGATTGGACTTGATTTATCAGCTCTTAGATTGTATCATTGAAATACGTGAGTATTTAGTGAATTTGTTTATTTAAAGGTTCGCAAGTCTCAATTCTATAAAAAAGGAGATCTAACTAATGGCAGTTCCTGCAAGAAAAACTTCTAAGCAAAAGAAACGTTCACGTCGTGGTCATATTAAATTAACCACACCAGCAATGCATTACGATGCTACTACTGGTGAATACCGTTTAAGCCACCGCGTTTCACCAAAGGGCTTTTACAAAGGCCGTCAAGTTGCTAACGAAAACAAGCAACAAAATAACGATTAATTAAAGACACCGTGGGGTGTCTTTTTTTATATAATTTTTGATTAAAGGAATAGGTATTAATGAAATTAGTTATTTTACACTCAAGTGATACGCATGGCTTTTTAATGCCAACTGATTATCAAGATAAAAACAATTATGATGCACCAATTTCACTTAGCCGGGTAAGTAGTGTTGTAAAAAGTGAAAAAGAAAAGTATGGCGCAGATAATGTGTTAGTTACAGACAGTGGAGATTGTTTGCAAGGATCTCCTTTGGCTAGCTTTACACAAAAACTTCCTGAAGAAGAAGGATTACGTAAATTTACTGAAGCTTATAACGAAGTAGGCTATGATGCACGTGCATTGGGTAATCATGATTTTAATTATGGATTAGACTACTTGTCATATTACGTTGATAATAACCGTGCGCCATTTATTAATGATAATGTTTTAGATGCAGAAACTAATGTGCCATTTTTTGGTAAGGAATACACTATTATTGAAAAGGCCGGTCTGAAAATAGGAATTATGGGGATTACTACCCAATATATTTCTCACTGGGAATCAGAAGATCATATCAAAGGATTAAAGTTTGTCTCTGGCTATGATGTACTTTCTAAATTAGCTAAGAAATTACGTCCACAAGTTGATATTCTTTGTGCTATGTATCATGGTGGCTTTGAAAGTGATCCTTTGACTGGAGAAGCAACTGAACCACATACTGGCGAGAATGAAGGCTACAAGATTTTAACTGAAATTCCTGAAATTGATGTCTTTTTAACTGGACACCAACATCGTCGCTTAAACTTAGTTACTCGCGATACTGCAATTGTTCAACCCGGATATCGAGGAGAAGCTGTTGGTAAAGTAGTTATCGATTTTGACAAAGATGAAAAAGGCAAGGTCAAGATTAATGAGATGACTACTGAATTAATTGACAGTAAAGACTATGCTCCTGATCCAGCTATTGAAAAGATTGTTAAGAGCCTTGATGAAGAGACGCAAAAGTGGTTAGATCAACCAATTGCTCACTTATCTGAGCCTGCTCCAATTGAGGATGCCATTAAGGGTAGAATTGAGGGAGCTCCATTCATTAACCTTATCCAGCAAATGCAGCTTTGGTTTACTGGTGCAGATGTTTCAGCTACTGCAATTATGTCAGAATCAGCTCATGGATTTTCAAAGAATGTTACCATGAGAGAAGTTTTGCTTAATTATCCATACGCAAATCAGCTTTGCATTGTTAACCTTACCGGAAAAGAATTAAAGGAGATCATTGAATATTCAGCTGGTTTCTTAGAAAAAGATAAAGACGGTAAAATTAAATTTATTGATCGTTGGATTACACCTAAGCCAATGTTATATCATTTTGATCTTTTCTATCCTGTTAAGTACGAAGCTGATTTATCTAAGCCAGTGGGTCAAAGATTGACTAAGGTGACTTTAGATGGTAAAGATCTTGAAGATGACAAGGTTTATAAGTTGGCCGTAAACAATTATCGTGCTCTAGGTGGAGGTTTCTATCCAGCTTACAGTATGGATAAAATTGAAAAGATTTTTGACCAAGATTATGTTCAAATGTTTAGTGAGTACTTAACTCATGACGATATTAAAGTAGATACAAGTAAGAATTATAAATTTTACTAAGAAAAAAAGCTGTTTCAATTAAGAAACAGCTTTTTATAATATTCAAATTTAATTCAATTATAGTTTGCTATACTTACTTTTATCTTTGTAACTTTTGGCAGTAATGGCAGGAATAATAATTGCGAAGAGCAAGCCAAAGACTGCGCCAATAATCAAAGATTGCATAGGATTAAATTGCATCTGAGTTAGAGATGCAGCAATAAAACCAATAATTTCGCAAAAAATGCATGACCAAATCACTGTAATAATGTAGCGCATAATTTCTCCTTCTTTCGCTAGGTATCTTAGCAAAAATAAGATGTTTTAGCAAGCGAAGATAGTAGAATTTGCTATACTTAAATTATCAGAAAGGGTGAGTATATGGGAGCGGTTAGTTTACAAAATTTAAGCAGTTTTACTCTACTTGAGAGTCCAACTAAAGTTAAAAATTTAGCTGAAAATGCTAAGAAAAAAGGCTATTCTGCGATTGCTTTAACCGATATCAATATTACTTATGGCCTAGTCGATTTTTATAAGGCAGCAAAAGATACCGGAATTAAACCTTTACTAGGGATGCAACTTAGAATTAATGGTTTAATTGATGAAGCTAATAAGTATGATCTCATTGTAATTGCAAAAGATGACCAGGGATATAAAAATATTTTACGTTTATCTAGTGCAGTTAATCTTTTAACTGAAAATGGCGAAAAAGAAAATGTTTTAACTTTCGAGGATTTAAAAAAATATCTCGGCCATTTAATTCTAATTACTCCAAGCAATCTACATAGTGAACTAAAAATGTTGCAAACTAATAATCCTAAAATGGGAGCAAATTATTTACGAAAGCTGCAAGATTCTCTTCCGAGCTCATCTTCCATGTATTTGGGAGTCTATGCGGATTCGGGACAGCAAGAATATATAAATTATATTCGCTCACTGGCTACACAATTTAGCTTACCTCTAACTGCTGTAGAAGATGGACAGTACCTTAACCGTAATGAGCAATTTTTAAGACGTACACTCCAAGCAATTAAAACTAATACTCATTTAGAAAATATAGAACAGCTAGCTAAACAAGCTGGCTCACACTATTTGAAAAATAGTGAAGAATTGCAGGTAAGTTATCGGAAGTTTGATATTGAAGATGCATTGGAGAATGCAGAAAAAATTGGAAAAATCTGTACTGCAGAAATCAAATTTCAAGATCCGCAATTACCCAAATTTAAACAAAATAAGTTTCCTACTTCAAAAGAATATTTGCATGCTTTAGCTCAAGAGGGTCTTGCAAAAAGATTTAATAATCAAATTCCCGCTCAATATCAAAAAAGACTTGATTATGAATTACAAGTAATTAATGAAATGGGATTTGATGATTATTTTCTTATTGTGTGGGATGTAATGAATTTTGCACATAGTGTCCATATTACAACAGGACCGGGGAGAGGATCAGCAGCTGGATCTCTTGTTTCTTATGCCCTTAGAATTACTGAAGTGGATCCAATTGAATATAATTTGCTGTTTGAACGTTTCTTAAATCCGGCCCGGCAGCAAATGCCTGATATTGACTTAGATATTCCAGACAATCGTCGGGATGAAGTAATTAAGTACATGTTTGAAAAGTACGGGATGAATCATGCGGCACAGATTTTAACGTTTGGTACTTTAGCGGCAAAGCAGGTTTTAAAAGATGTTTGTCGTGTTTTTGGATTAAATAAGGTCGAAACCTATCGTTGGTTAGATGCCATTCCGCACTCTAAGGGAAAAATCACCTTAGCTGAGGCCTATCAAAAATCAAAAGAATTGCAGCTATTAGTGAATACGAATGAATTGAGTAAAATTTTATTTGCGACCGCCGAGCATTTAGAAAATTTACCAAGGCACTATTCAATTCATGCGGCTGGTTTAGTAATTACTGATGATTCCCTGGCTGAAATCGTAGGACTTCAAGCAGGTCCCCTAGGAATTCCCGTAACTCAACAGACAAAATTTAATGTTGAATCACTAGGTTTGTTAAAGATTGACTTCTTGGGATTAAGAAATTTAACGATTTTAGGGAATATTGTTGCAGCTTTAAGAGCGGATGGAATTGACATCGATCCTAACCAAATTCCCTTAGATGATCAAGAAACACTTGCCTTGTTTCAACGCGGGGACACGGATGCAGTGTTCCAGTTTGAATCTGATGGAATTAAACGTGTCCTTGAACAACTTCATCCAGATAGTTTTGAAGATATTGTTGCAGTTAATGCCTTATACCGGCCCGGTCCAATAAATAATATTGATCATTTCATCAATAGAAAGCATGGAAAAGAAAGGGTTCAATATCCTGACCCTAGTTTAAAGAAAATTTTAGGTACTACCTATGGAGTTTTAGTTTATCAAGAGCAAGTTATGCAGACAGCTCAAGTTCTAGCAGGTTTTTCTTTAGGAGAGGCTGATCTTTTAAGACGTGCAATGTCTAAGAAAAATGCAGAGGTAATTCAACGTGAACGAGCTAAGTTTATTGAAGGTGCAATTAAATTAGGCCGTAAAAAGGAAACCGCTGAAAAAGTTTATGACTACATTGCACAGTTTGCTAATTATGGATTTAATCGTTCTCATGCCGTTGCCTACAGTAAGATTGCTTTTTGGCTTGCTTATTTTAAAGTGCATTATCCAGGAGCCTTTTATTTAGCTTTGTTAAACAGCAATATGGGTAATCGAAATAAAATTGCTCAATACCTAATGCAAGCTCAAGAAGCTGGAATTAAGATTTTGCCACCTGATATTGAAAATAGTAAGGCAGATTTTTCATTAGAGAATGGAAAAATTTTAGTCGGATTAAAGGCAATTCGAGGATTAAGAAGCGACTTATTAAAGCAAATTTTAGAAATTAAGCGTCCAATTAAGTCGATGACCGATTTTCTCTGGAAAATAGATAATAATTTGCTGAGTGCAGGTGCGGTCGAAAATTTAATCAAGGCAGGAACTTTTGATCGACTAGCTCCTAATAGAAATGAGCTGTTAAAAATAAATAAAGATTTAGTTGAGAGTGTAAAAATGGCAGGCTCAAATTTATCGTTATTCGAAACATTAGAGCCTAAAGTAGAAGAAGAAAAAATGCCAACTGCAGCTGAAAAATCAGCGATGGAAGTTGAAGCTATGGGTTTTAGTACTGGCATTAATCCGATTATTGCGGTTCAAAAATATGCTCGAAAGTTTAATGCAAAACGATTACAAGTTTTTGAGAGTAATGAACAAGGAATTGCAGTTGGAAAGTTAATGAAGGTTAAACCAATTACCACAAAAAAAGGTGATAATATGGCTTTTGCCGTTTTTAGTGATACTAGTGGCGAAAAAGACTTTACCATTTTTCCTCAAGTCTGGGAAAAAGTAGGTGAGAACTTGAAGATTGGTGAGATATATTTACTTCAAGTGAGAACCCAAAGTGATCGTTTTAACCCTAACAAAATTCAATTTCTACTTTCTAATGCTCGGCAAGTTAATTTTAAAGATTAATTCAATTTTTTTGAAAGCAAGCAAAAGAGAGCATAATAAGGTTGAAAGCGAAAACATTTATTTTATAAGGATTATTAGTGAAAAAATAGGCTTTTTTTTGAAGACATTGAGTAAAAAAAATGGTACGATAAAACCGATGTGAGTAAAACACAGAAAATCGTAGAGGTGAATTCATGAAACGGATTGGTATTTTAACTAGTGGTGGAGATGCCCCTGGTATGAACGCTGCCATTAGAGCTGTTACTCGTACAGCTTTGGCAAACGGTATCGAAGTTTGCGGAATTCGTTATGGATATGCTGGTTTAGTTGCTGGTGATATTTTCCAAATGACTTCTGAAACAGTTGCGGATAAAATTAGCCGCGGCGGTACTTTTCTTTATTCAGCTCGTTTCCCAGAATTTAAGGAAGAAGAAGTTCAACTTAAGGGAATCGAACAATTAAAGAAGCACGGAATCGATGCTTTAGTTGTCATTGGTGGTGACGGTTCTTACCACGGTGCATTGAAGCTTACAAGACATGGCTATAATGCTATTGGTCTTCCTGGTTCAATTGACAACGATATTCCTTATACTGATTATACAATTGGTTTTGACACTGCATGTAGTACTGCAATGGAAGCCATTGATAAGATTCGTGACACTGCAACAAGTCACCAACGTGTATTTGTTGTAAATGTTATGGGTCGTGATTGTGGGGATATCGCAATGCACGTTGGTGTTGCTACCGGTGCTGACGCAATTGTTATTCCAGAAGAACCTTATGACATTAAGGAAATTGCTGAAAACTTGAAGCAAGGATTTGCTAATGGTAAGAAACATGGAATCGTTGTTTTAGCTGAAGGTGTTATGGACGCTGAAAAATTTAAGGATGAACTTCTTAAATATGGTGACTTTGACGCTCGTGCTAATGTATTGGGCCATATGCAACGTGGCGGAAGCCCAACAATGCGTGACCGTGTAATAGCAAGTGAAATGGGTGCCTACGCTGTTAAGTTATTACTTGAAGGTAAGGGCGGCTTAGCTGTTGGTATGGAAAACAACAAGCTTACTCACCATGATATTCTTGATTTGTTTGATGCAAAACACCACGGTAATTATGCGTTATACTCATTAAACAAAGACTTAGCCAAGTAGTTTTTGATTTTGTATTATAGGAGATTTTTTCAAGATGAAGAAAACTAAAATTGTTAGTACTTTAGGGCCAGCCTCAAACGATGTTGAGACTATTACTAAATTAGCTGAAGCAGGTGCAAACGTATTCCGTTTCAACTTCTCACACGGTGACCACGAAGAACACCGTGCACGTATGAACATGGTTCGTGAGGTTGAAAAGAAGACTGGTAAACTTCTTGGCATTGCTCTTGATACTAAGGGTGCCGAAATTAGAACTACTGAACAAGAAGGCGGCAAGTTCACTATTAACACTGGTGACACTATCCGTATTTCTATGGACGACACTAAGAAGGGTAACAAGGACATGATCCACGTTACCTACGATGGTCTTTACGACGATACTCACGTTGGTGGTCACGTATTAATCGATGATGGTTTAGTTGACCTTTTGATTAAGGACAAAGATGACGCTAAGAGAGAATTAGTTTGTGAAGCTCAAAACACTGGTTTAATCGGTTCTAAGAAGGGTGTTAACGCTCCTGGCGTTGAAATCCGCCTCCCAGGTATCACTGAAAAAGATACTAACGATATTAAGTTCGGTTTGAAGGAAGGTATCAACTTCATCTTTGCTTCATTCGTTCGTAAAGCACAAGATGTTCTTGACATTCGTCAATTGCTTGAAGAAGCACATTGTGAATACGTAAAGATCTTCCCTAAGATTGAATCACAAGAAGGTATTGACAACATCGACGAAATCTTAAAGGTTTCTGATGGTTTAATGGTTGCTCGTGGTGACATGGGTGTTGAAATTCCATTTATCAATGTTCCATTTGTACAAAAAGAATTGATCAAGAGATGTAACGCTTTAGGTAAGCCAGTTATTACTGCTACTCAAATGCTTGACTCAATGCAAGAAAACCCACGTCCTACTCGTGCCGAAGTTACTGACGTTGCAAATGCTGTTCTTGATGGTACTGACGCAACTATGCTTTCAGGTGAATCTGCAAACGGTCTTTACCCAGTTAAAGCTGTTAAGGCTATGGCTGAAATCGACATGCGTACTGAAAAGCAACTTGCTAAGCGTAACAAGTTAGCTCTTCAAAGATTCGAAGAATACAAGGGTTCAAACGTTACTGAAGCTATCGGTGAATCAGTTGTTAGAACTGCTGAAGAATTGGGCGTTAAGACTATTATTGCAGCAACTGAATCTGGTTACACTGCACGTATGATTTCTAAGTACCGTCCAAACGCTGATATTATTGCTATGACTTTCAACGACAAGATTCAACACTCATTAGGTGTTGTTTGGGGTGTAAAGCCAATGTTGACTGAAAAGCCTAAGTCTACTGAAGAAATGTTTGAAAAGGCAGCTGAACTTGCTAAAGAAACTGGTCTTGCAAAAGACGGCGACTTAGTAATTATCGTTGCTGGTGTTCCTTTGGGCGAAACTGGTACTACTAACTTGATGAAGTTACAATTAATCGGTACCCAACTTGTTAAAGGTTTAGGTGTTGGTGAACAATCAGTTATTGGTAAAGCTGTAGTTGCAACTTCTGCTGAAGAAGCTAACAGCAAAGTTCAAGATGGTGACATCTTAGTTGCTAAGACTACTGATAAGGATTACTTACCAGCAATCAAGAAGGCTTCAGGTATGGTAGTTGAAGCTTCTGGTTTAACTAGCCACGCAGCTGTTGTTGGTCTTTCACTTGGTATCCCAGTTATCGTTGGTGCTACTGATGCAGTAGAAAAGATCAAGGATGGTTCTAAGATTACTGTTGATGCTCGTCGCGGTGCTGTTTACCAAGGCGAAGCAGCTAACC
Organism: Lactobacillus sp. UMNPBX19; assembly: GCF_002553805.1. Classification (NCBI taxonomy): domain Bacteria; kingdom Bacillati; phylum Bacillota; class Bacilli; order Lactobacillales; family Lactobacillaceae; genus Lactobacillus; species Lactobacillus sp. UMNPBX19. Next base: position 48,071 of record NZ_PCYR01000004.1, on the reverse strand, counting down.
TTTAATCTGAATTAAATAGCTTATTAAAATAGTCAGCGAAAGCTGGCTATTTTATTTTTGTCTTTTTTTCCTTATACTATAAGATGATAGACAAAATAAAATGATTGAGGCGCTATTATGTTAGGTGAAATAAGAAAAGGAAAAGTTACTGATGAAAATGAATCTGCTTTTTATGTGCAGGTTGAAGGGGTAACTTTTGAATTAAAGAAAATAGAAATTACACAAGATGAACCAATCCATTTAGGTGATGAAGTACAAGGCTTTATTTATGAAAATAAGGATAAAAAGAAAGAAATGACACAATTTTATCCTTTTGCTCAAAAAGATCAGTATGGTTGGGCAACTGTAACAGAAGTGCGCCGTGACTTGGGTGTTTTCTTAGATATTGGTTTGAACGACAAAGATGTTGTCGTATCTTTAGATGATCTTCCACTTGAAAAGGATCAATGGCCAAAGAAAGACGATCGCTTACTAGTACGTCTTGAAACTGATGAAAAAGAGCGTATTTGGGCTAAAATGGCTGAAGAAAACGTCTTTGAGCAATTAGCTGCTAATTTCCCAGCACATTTAGAGAATAAAAATATGTCCGGAACTGTTTATAGAAATTATGAAGTAGGTTCCTTTGTAATTACTGATCAGTACTACTTAGCCTTTGTTCATAAGTCTGAAATGTTTCGTCCATTACGACTAGGTCAAAAGATTAAGGGACGTGTAATTGGAGTTAGTCAATATGGTAGATTGAACTTAAGTGTTCTTCCTCGTGGATTTGAAGAAATTGACGATGACGCACAAATGATCTTAGTAAGTTTACGTCGTGAAGCTACAAAAACTCTACCATTTTACGATAAGAGTGATGTCCAAGAGATTAAAAATCACTTTGGTATTTCTAAATCAGCTTTTAAACGTGCCTTGGGACATTTATTAAAGGATGGGTTAATTACTGAAGATAAAGATGCAGGAACAATTAGCTTGGTAGAAAAAGATGACTCAGACACAGATAATGAAGGATAATTTAGAAGATTATTTACGATTTAGTCAAGTAGAACGTGGCTTAAGTCCCAATACAATTGTTTCTTACCGAACTGATTTAGAAGAATATTTAAGTTATTTAGAAGATCAGAATGAGACAAGTTGGGAAGTTGATTATCTAGTAGTTGATGCTTTTCTTGCAACACAAAAAGATAAGGGAAAAGCCACAACTTCAATCAGTAGAATGATCTCTAGCTTACGAAAATTTTATCAATGGCTTTTGCGGCAAGATATAATTGAACGTGATCCTTTAGTTAAAATTGATTCACCTAAAAGTGAACGTAGATTGCCGACAGCTCTTAGTGAGGAAGAAGTTACTAAATTGTTGGATGCTCCTGATACTAATACTCGTTTGGGGATTAGAGATCGGGCTATGCTTGAAGTGCTCTATGCAACTGGAATGCGGGTTAGTGAGTTAATTAATTTACGTACTGGCGATATTCACAGTGAGTTAAAAATTATTAGAGTTCTTGGTAAAGGATCAAAAGAACGTCTTGTTCCGATTACCGAAGTTGCTTTATCATGGTTAGAGAAATATCAAAAAGATGTCCGAGAGAATCAAGTCTTAAAAAGCGGTCAATTTACCGATGTGATTTTCCTAAATAATCATGGTCATCAATTGACGAGACAAGCTGTTTGGCAAAAGATAAAAAAATATTGTCAACTTATCGGAATAACCAAAAATGTTACACCACATACTCTTAGACATACTTTTGCGACTCATTTATTAGAAAATGGGGCGGATTTAAGAGTGGTTCAAGAAATCTTGGGCCATAGTGATATTACAACTACGCAGATTTATACTAATTTGACGCAGAAACATATTTTGGAGGTTTACAATCAAGCACATCCACGTGCCTAACTATTATGATCAGCAAATATAAAAAAGATTACGAAAAAACTGTAATGGGATATTTATCTTATCTCCCAGATTTTAAAAATATTAAGAATCTGCAAGAAGAGATGAAACTGTATACTAGTGATTCCAATCAATTCGAGGTTCTTATCTATCAACAAGATGGTAATGCTCGCGGTATTGTCGGTATTCAAGAAGAGAAAGAGTTTATTATTATTCGCTATTTATCTCTTGATCCAACAATGCGTGATGAAAAAACAAAGCAATTGGTAATGAATGACCTAAAGCATCTTTATCCTGATAAAATGATTACTGCCTTACCTAATTGGACATCTTTATTAAATTATTTAAAGGAAAATAAAACTGATGAATAATGTTGATGAATTAACTTTAGATCTTCCTAATTTTACGGGACCATTAGATTTACTTTTACACTTAATTAGGTCGCAAAAAATAGATATCTATGATATTCCAATTGCAAAAATTACGGGACAATATTTAGCTAATTTAGCTCGCTGGCAAACTTTGGACTTACAAATTGCTGGAGAGTATTTTGTGATGGCGTCAACATTACTTAGAATTAAGTCTCAATATTTACTTCCTAAAAATGACTTTATTGAGGAAGATCAGTATCAAGAAGATCCACGTACTGAACTTGTTGAGCAATTAGTTCAGTACTCAGTCTTTCAAAGAATTGCCGAATACTTTAAAAAAAGAGATGAAGAAATGCCAATTACAGTGGCAAAGGATCCATCTGTTTCCCCTAAAAAAGAGATTGAACCACTTCCTTTAGGAGAAATTACAAGTGATGAGCTTGCAGATACTTTTAAAGTAGTTTTAGAGCGATTCAAACTAAGAAAGCCACAAGTTGGAAAAATTGAGGTTCACGAGACTTCAATTGAAGAAATGACAAGCTTTTTAAAAAATAGGTTACAAAAGAAAAGATCGACTAGTTTTTTTGATTGTATTAAAAACTTTCAAGATCTTGATCAAGTAATTGGTTTATTCCTAGCAGTTTTAGAATTATGTCGTGATCATAAAATTTTGGTAAAGCAAAATAGAGATTTTGGTGATCTAGAGTTAGAGAAAGTTGAGATTAATGGCAAGTAAAGAAGCAGAATTAGAAGCCTTACTTTATGCAGCGGGGGATGATGGTTTAGAAACTGAGAATTTGCTACAGTTGTTAGAAATTTCTCCAGCTGCCCTAATAGAATTAGCTAATCATCTTAAGGACCGATTGAAAAATGATGAAAATTCAGGTTTGCAGTTAATTTGCATCAATCAAATTTATAAATTAACCACTAGTCCGAAATGCGGAGATATTATTTCTAAATTTTTCCAAAAAGATCTATCTAAGAATTTAAGTCAGTCAGCACTTGAAATCCTGTCGATTATTGCGTATCGACAACCGATTACTCGAGTTGAAATTGATGACTTAAGAGGGGTTAACTCAGCAGGTGCGCTGCAAACTTTGGTTTGGCGCGGATTAATCAAAGTAGATGGAAAAAAGGATGTCCCAGGACATCCTAACTTATATGTAACGACCGATTATTTTTTACAGTACTTTAACTATGAAAGTTTGGCTGATTTACCGGTAATTGAAGAATTTGAAGCAGATGATAATCCTGTGAACCTATTTAATCAGGATGATAGTAGAAATAAAGAAATTAATTTTGATGAGGGTGAGTAAAATGGCTGAAAGATTACAAAAAGTAATTGCGCAGGCAGGTGTTGCCTCAAGACGTAAGGCTGAAAAAATGATTAGTGCAGGACAAGTAACTGTTAATGGTAAAAAAGTTACTGAACTAGGAACAAAAGTTGAACCTAGCGACAAGATTGAAGTAAATGGAGTTCCAATTGAAAAAGAAGCCCTCCACACATACTTATTTTATAAGCCACGTGGTGTGATTTCTTCAGTAAGCGATGACAAAGGAAGAAAGACAGTAGTTGATTTCTTTGAAGATGTACCATATCGCCTTTATCCTGTAGGGCGTCTTGATTACGATACATCGGGCTTATTATTAATGACAAATGATGGTGAATTAGCAAATAAGTTAATGCACCCACGTAACGAAGTACCAAAGGTTTATGTAGCAAAGATTAAGGGAATTCTTTCTCCAGAAGAGATTCGCTCTCTTACTCATGGTGTGCGTATTGATGGACGAAAGAGTGCACCAGCTAAGTTAAAGATTTTAAAGACTGATGAGAAAAAGAAGACTCAAATTGTTCAATTGACTATCCATGAAGGTCACTACCACCAAGTTAAGAGAATGTTTGAAGCAGTACATCACTTTGTAGAAAAATTAGCTCGTGAAAAGTATGCCTTTTTAACTTTAAAGTCATTAAATTCGGGCGAGTATCGTGAATTAACGAATGAAGAAGTCTTTCGTTTAAATCACTTAGCTGACTAACGCTTTATTAAAAGCTATGATAAAATAAAACTAATAATCTATAATTTGGAGGACTTTTGAATGAAGGAAAATAAATCTCAGGACAATAAAGAACCAAAAGGCCCTTACAAGCATTTTGAGCGTCCTAAAACATCTAGAAGTGCAATGCATCATCGGGAGTCAGAACCAGAGGCAGAGCCAGAAGTTACTTCTAGAAAATCTACTCAATCAGAAGGCAGTCCAAAAGGTCCACATCATAGTCAGCTCTGGGCTGGATTGATTATTGTTGCAATAATTATCATTGCATTAATTCCGATTGTTTCTTCAAGATTGCACGCAAACTCTAATAACTTAGCTGAAAAGAGCGTTAAGGTTTCAAAAAGCTCATCTTCTAAGTCTCACAAGGCTAAAAATAAAAAGAGTAAGCACAGCTCTTCTAAGAAGAGTAAGTCTAAGAGTAGCAGTGTGAGAAGAGAAGAAGAAAGTTCTTCAAGTCAATCTCAAGACACAACACCAGCTGTTGTTAGTCAGTCAGAATCTCAAAGTAGTCAGGTTAGTCAAAGCAGTAGCACCCAATCTTATGAATCTAGTGCTAGTCAAACTACTACTCAAGATCAAAGCCAACAATCAACGCAAAACTCGACTCAAACTAATCAAAATACTTGGCAAAACAATGGTGGAAGCAGTTCTTCAGAATATGAGGCACCAAGATCTTACACTGTGCAAGAGGGAGATTCTTTATCAAAGATTGCCCGTGAAAATAATACTTCAGTGCACCACTTAGAGCAAATTAATGATTTAGAGTCAGCTGATAGTATTAGTATTGGCCAATCAATAAAATTAAGATAATAAAAAACAATAATGTTTACAATTCTACCAAGAAGTATTATTATTTACTTGTAAAAAGTAAATACAAGGATGTTGTCTTCAGGGCAGGGCGAAATTCCCGACCGGCGGTTAGAGTCCGCGAGCTACACATGTAGTTGAACCTCAGGTACCGATAGTTATAGTCTAGATGGAAGAAGACAGACCAAAGAATTAAACATGATTAATAAGGTCTGTTGCTGAAGCGACAGACCTTTTGTATGTTATGGAGGAACTATCATGCAAAGAAAAACAAGTTTAAGTCATGTAAGATTAGCCTATTGGCTCGCTTGGGCAATGATTGGTGCATTGGCATTTTTGATTATGAAGATTGAAATTCCAATTATTCCTGGCTTTGATTACTTAAAGATGGATTTTTCTGATTCATTAGTAGCTTTAAGTACTTTGGTTTTTGGTCCTTTGGGCGGGACAATGATTGCGCTTTTTAAATCATTGTTGAGCCTCTTTATTTCGGGATTTAACCCAATTTCAATGATTGGTCAATTGGCTGCATTTTTAGCAAGCTTAGCTTATATTTTGCCATTCTACTTCATTAGTAAAAAGTATGAAGACAAAGTACAATACCAAATTTTGGGATTAGCAGTCGGAACAATTGCTTTAACGGTAGTAATGTCTTTAGCAAACTACTTCGTTTTAACTCCAATGTATATTTCTTTAATGGGCTTTAAGCTTAATTCATCGCTTTTAACTTATATTGTTTCAGCAATTGTGCCATTTAACCTAGTTAAAGGGATAATTAACAGTATTGTCGTTTTATTATTGGCTAAGATCTTATTGCCAGTGTTAGAAAAATTTGTAAGACGTAACTTTTAAAGTTTAAATAGTAAAAATAATTTTATTTAGCAGGGGTCATTTGACCTCTGTTTTTTTGTTTTATGGTAGAATTTAATTTGAATGAAAAAGAAAGGACTAAATTATTTAATGCAAGTAGCTATTGATGGTCCTGCATCAGCGGGGAAGAGTACAGTTGCTAAAATTATCGCACATAATTTGGGCTATATTTATATCGATACTGGTGCAATGTATCGAGCATGTACATTAATTGCACACGATAATAACGTTGACTATGGGGATGAAAAGGCAATTTTGAACTTAATTGACCATAGTACAATTGATTTTAAGCAAGAAGATGGAGAACAAAAGGTTTATGTAAATGGTAAGGATGTGTCAATTGACATCAGAACACCTGAAATTACAGAGAACGTTTCTCAAGTTTCTGCCTTAAGATCAATTCGTGAAAAGATGGTTGAATTACAGCGCGAAATGGCGGGCAAGCACGATGTTATTATGGATGGTCGTGATATTGGAACGACAGTTTTACCAGATGCAGAGGTAAAAATTTTCTTAATCGCTAGTGTTGCATCAAGAGCTAAGAGACGCTTCTTAGATTTTCAAGAAAAAGGCATTCATCAAGACTTAAAAGATATCGAACATGATATTGAAGTTAGAGACTATAAAGATTCGCATCGTGAAATTTCTCCATTGAAAAAAGCAGATGATGCAATTGAATTAGATACTACAAGCTTAACAATTGATGAAGTTGTAGCCAAAATAACCGAGATAATTCAAAAAAAGCAAAAAAATTAAACAAAAGTGTGGAAAAAAGATATCAAGTACTTTAAAATAAAGTATGATATTGGGAGGTAATTATGACAGATAATAGTAATCAATTCTTAGATGCTCTAAAAGAAATGCAGGGAGTTGAAGTCGGCAACATTGTTAACGTTGAAGTTTTAAGTGTTGAAGATGGACAAATCGCTGTTGGTGTTGAAAATGCAGGTGTTGAAGGTGTAATCACTAAGCGCGAATTCACTAACGACCGTGATGCAGATTTGAAACAATTGGTAAAACCTGGTGATAAGTTTGAAGCTTTAGTTCTTAGAAGAGCTGGTGGCGACAAGGAAAACGGTGAATTCTTCTTCTCAGTTACTCGTTTGAAGGAAAGAGAAGCTTACAAGGAATTAGAAAAGGTCTTCGAAGAAGGCAAGACTGTTGAAGGTACTGTAACTGGTGCTGTTCGCGGTGGTTTATTAGTTGATGTTGGTACACGTGGATTCTTACCAGCTTCATTAATTTCTAACCGTTACGTTTCTGACTTGAAGCCTTACATTGGCAAGAAGATGAACTTGAAGATCACTGAAATTGATCCTAACAAGAACAGATTAATTCTTTCAAGAAAAGACTTAATCGAACAAGAACGTGAAGAAGCTTTCGAAAACGTTGCTTCACAATTAGTTGTAGGTGACACTGTTGAAGGTAAAGTATCACGTTTAACTGGTTTTGGTGCCTTTGTTGACGTTGGTGGTGTGGACGGTTTAGTTCACATTTCAGAAATTTCTTACAAGCATATTGATAAGCCAAGCGATGTATTGAAGGCTGGTCAAGATGTTAAGGTTAAAGTTATCGGTATTGATGACGATAAACACAGAATCTCCCTGTCAATTAAGCAAACTTTACCATCCCCATTTGAAGAAGCTACTGAAGGCTTACATGAAGGCGACATCATTGAAGGTGAAGTTAAGACTTTAACTTCATTCGGTGCATTCATCGAAGTAGCTGATGGAATTCAAGGCTTAGTACACGTTTCAGAAATTGCTAACAAGCACGTTGATAAGCCAAGTGATGTTTTAAAGGTTGGTCAAACTGTTAAAGTTAAAGTTTTAAGTGTTGACCCAAGTGACAGAAGAATCTCATTGTCAATCAAGCAAGCTGATCCTAATGCTGCTAAGAGTGAAAACAACTCACGTCCACGTCGTCGTCAAGATTCTGTAGCTGATAAGTACATGAATGACAATGACAACGGTTTTGCTTTAGGTGACATTATTGGTGATCAACTTAAAGATAAAGATTAATCGTCATTAGTCTAAAAAAAGCTGACTCCGGTCAGCTTTTTTTATTTCATTAGATAGAAAGGGGTAGAAATAATATGTCATTACCCGTAGTTGCATTAGTTGGACGTCCAAATGTTGGTAAGTCAACTATTTTTAACAGAATTATTAATTCTCGTGTAGCTATTGTTGAAGATAAGGCTGGAGTTACTAGAGATAGAATTTATGCCCGTGCTGAATGGATGGGTCATGAATTTATCCTAATTGATACTGGTGGTATTACTCTAGACTCTGGTGAAATTGAAGAACAAATTAAGGCACAAGCTGAAATTGCCATTGATGAAGCAGATGTAATTGTGATGTTAGGGGATGTTACTCAACATATGACTAACATGGATGAAACAATTGCTAAAATGCTTTATCGAACTAAGAAACCAGTTATTTTAGCCATTAATAAGGCTGATAATCCTGAGCAAAGAACAGATATTTATGACTTTTACAGCTTAGGACTAGGCGACCCCATCCCAGTTTCTGGTAGTCATGGAACTGGAATGGGAGATTTACTAGATGCTATTGTTGGTGAATTTGGAGACAAGGCTAACCAACATGAAGATGGTTCAATTCGCTTTAGTGTGATTGGACGCCCAAATGTCGGTAAATCTTCACTTGTAAATACTATTTTAGGTGAACAACGTGTAATTGTTTCTAATATCGAAGGAACGACTAGAGACGCCATTGACACGACTTTTACCAATGATGGGCAAAAGTATACTATCGTTGATACAGCCGGCATCAGACGGCGTGGCAAGGTTTATGAGAAGACCGAGAAGTATTCTGTCTTAAGAGCGATCAGTGCTATTGAAGAAAGTGATATTACACTTTTAGTCTTAGATGCAAGCACGGGTATTCGTGAACAAGATAAGCACGTAGCTGGATACGCTCATGACGCAGGCCGCGGTGTAATTATTGTTGTAAATAAGTGGGATCTACCTAAAAAAGATAGTAGAAGTATGAAGGACTTTGAAGATACAATCCGAAGAGAGTTCCAATACTTAGACTATGCTCCAATTATTTTTGTGTCTGCTAAAACTGGTCAAAGAGTTCCAGATATCTTGAAGCTTGTTAAAGAAGTTCATGAAAATCAAACTCGTCGAATTCAGTCTAGTGTCTTGAACGATTTACTTCTTGAAGCAACTAGAATTACACCAACTCCACTTGTTAATGGAAAGAGATTAAGAATCTACTACATGACCCAGGTTGCTGTAACTCCGCCAACATTTGTTGTCTTTGTAAATGATCCGGAGTTGCTTCACTTCTCATACCAAAGATTTTTAATTAATCAATTAAGACAAAACTTTGATTTTGTGGGAACACCAATTAAAATCTTAGCTAGAAAACGTAAATAAGCCTTAAATTTCAAAAAAAATAGGGATATATCTACGAAAAAGCTTGCAACTAAGCGTCTTAGTGTGCTAATTTTATTGCAGGGAATAAATGAATAACTCATTTTTCTTATTTTCAAAGGTTTTTGTTTAAAAATATTATTAGTTCATTTTGGGAGGTGAAGTGGAATGGCAAACAAGGCAGAATTAGTTTCTGAAGTTGCTGCTAAAACTGACTTAACCAAGAAAGAAGTTGCTGCTGCAGTTGATGCAATCTTTAACTCTATTCAAGAAGATCTTGCTAAGGGTGAAAAAGTTCAATTGATCGGTTTCGGTACTTTTGAAGTACGTCACCGTGCAGCTCGTAAGGGTCGTAACCCACAAACTGGGGCTGAAATCGAAATCCCAGCTTCTAAGGTTCCTGCATTCAAGCCAGGTAAGGCTCTTAAGGATGCTGTTAAGTAATTGTTCAGTTACTAGCAAAATAAAAACGTGCTAAGTTGTATAGCTTGGCACGTTTTTTGTGTACAATTATTGTGAGAGCATAAATGAAAAGAGTGAAAAAATGACTTATTCTGAACAACTATTAGATGCAATTCAAAATCATGATTTTTCTGATAATCGAATTCTCTTGAAAAAGGCTTTGGATAATGATGACCCAGAAATCCTTGCTTCTTTAGCTGAAAACTTAACTGATCTTGGTTTTACTGATCTTTCTAAAGAAGTTTACCGTTTTTTGATTGGACAATTTCCTAAAGAGGACTTGTTTAAGGTCTATTTAGCTGAAATTTTGTTAAATGATGGGGATGAAGACGATGGCTTACAGCTACTTTATGATGTAAAGACAGATAGTGATGCTTACCTTGAAAGTTTGCTTGATTTAGCTGATTACTATCAAAGTAATGGGTTAATTGAAACAGCCCATCAAAAACTCTTAGAAGCCCATAAACTAGCTCCTGATGAAGATGCCATTAACTTTGGCTTGGCTGAATTAGACTATCTTAGCGGTGACTACAGCGAAGCCTTAGACTTATATCGTGAATTAGCTAAAAATAATAAGACTTTCGGTGAAGTAGTTTTAAGCCAAAGAATTGCAGCTTGTCTTGCTAAATTAGGTGAGTATGAAGAAGCAGCAAATGAAATTAAGAGTCATGAAAATGATATTTTAAGTATTGATGCTCTTTATGAAGCTGGCTTAATTATGCTTTCTGCTAACGATAATAAGGCTGCAATTAAGTATTTAGACCAGGTAATTGAAACTCAACCTGATTATGTAAATGCTTATCCACTTCTTGCCCAAGCTTATGCCGCAGAAGATAATAATGAGGAAGTACTCAGAACTGCGCAAACTGGTCTATCTTATAATGAATTGGATGAAGTTTTGTATAGTTTGGGTGCCAAAGCTGCTGCTAACCTGAACCAATTGGATGAAGCAGAACGCTTGCTTAAAAAGGGGCTTGAGGTTGCTCCTGACAATAGTGATTTGCGCTTGCAGCTATCGAACTTATACCTTCACCAGCATCAAGATGAGACTAATGTTAGCTTGTTCAAGGATCTTGACGATGAAGAGTTAGAGCCACAAGCTCACTGGAATTTGGCTGTTTCTTACCAAAGACTTGAAGATTACGATAAGGCTAAGAGTGAGTTCTTGCTTGCCTATCCAGCCTTTCAAAATAATGCAAGCTTCTTAAGACAGATGATTAGCTTGTTCTATGAATTGCGTGAAATTCCGACAACTAAGGAATTGGTTAAGAAGTACTTGCAAGTTCAACCAGATGATCTTGATATGCAAGATATGTTAGATGAATTGAATAGTGAAGAATAGTAAAAAAGCTGGCTTGTTGGCCAGCTTTTTGTTTGGTTCATATTTTTTATTATGTAAAATATATTGAACGTATTTTCTTAATGATCTTGTTGTTAAATGGGCATTCAGAGTAAAATAGAAGCAGAGAATTATGAAGAATGAGGATTGTAGGATGTCTAATTTTCAAACAACTGAAGAAGAATATCGACAATATGCAAAATTAGCCACTAGTGCGGAGAGTTTAATTTATTCTGACCCTAAAAGTAGTGTTGCAGTTTTTGGTAATTTTTCTGAACAATTAACTCGTGAAATTATGCATCTTGAAGGTTTTGGAGACTGGAATCTAAAACAGATAGATCGTATAAATGAACTTAAATATCGTGGTGACTATCCACCAATTGTTACAAAATATTTAGATGATATTCGTCATATTAGAAATCTAGCCGATCATGATCATCAATTTATCGTTTCTAAAAAGCAGGCACTTGAAGTTGATAAAAAAGCCTATATTATTTGGAACTACTTTTTAGAAGTATATTCGCAAGATGAAGTAAAGGAATATAAAACGCCAATAGATCAAGCTAATATTTTCCAACTTCAACAAGAACAAATTGAACAGCTAAAGAAAGAGCTTGAAGAAGCTCGAAAAGCTCAAAAGCCAGTAGAAGTATCTAAAGAACTTCAAGCTAAACGTCACAAAATTAGTGTTCAATTTGCTAAAAAACATCAACTTACTGAAGCAGAAACTCGTCAATTAATTGATCGGCAACTTCAACAAGCAGGTTGGGAAGCAGATAGTGAGAATCTGAATAATTGGAAGTATAAAACTGCTCCTCAAAAGGGTCATAATATGGCGATTGCTGAATGGGTTCTTCCAAATGGTCAGCGCGCTGATTATGCTTTATTTAAGGGCCTAGAATTTTATGGCATTGTAGAAGCTAAAAAATGGGATCAAGATATTGCAGGTCAAATGGCGCAACCCAAAGAGTACTCTCGTGAAGTTCCGTTCAGATCAGATTATCTATTAGTTGATAATGATATGGGTGAATACAAGGTGCCCTTTATTTATACTGCAAATGGGAGACCATATTTAAAGCAATATAAGGAAAAATCGGGGATTTGGTTCTGGGATGCACGAAATCCTAAAGAAAGTGCATACGCTTTGGAAGAGTTCCATCATCCAGAAGACTTAGCTTTGAAATTAACTTCTCAGAATCCTGAGTTAGCAGATCAAGATTTAGTAGACGATCAAGATTTTCCTAAATTTGCAGATCGTGATTACCAAGTTGAAGCAATTAAAAGTATCGAAGAAGCCATTAAAGATGGTAAAAAGCGTATTTTACTTGCTATGGCAACTGGAACGGGTAAAACTAGAACCGCGATTGCCTTGATGTATCGCTTATTAAAGCATAAGCGTGCGCGTCGTATTCTGTATCTAGTTGACCGTAATTCTTTAGGGCAGCAAACGGCTGATGCAATAAAAGATAACAAAATTGGTAATCTTTCGATTGCAAGTATTTATGGTGTTAAGGAACTTAAAGATAAATTACCAGATGCTTCAACTAAGATTCAAATTGCGACAGTTCAAGGGATGATCAAGCGGCTTTTTTATAATGATGATAAAGAAGAGAAACCATCAGTTGGTCAATATGATTTTATCATTGTAGATGAAGCACATCGTGGATATGCTGAAGATAAAGAACTTAGTGAAAAAGAATATCATTTTTACGATCAAAATGATTATGTTAGCCAATACCGGAGAGTAGTTGACTATTTTGATGCTACAGCAATTGGAATGACAGCAACTCCAGCTCTTCAAACCACTGATATCTTTGGTAAACCAGTATATTCTTACAGTTATCAGCAGGCAGTTTTAGATAATTATTTAGTTGATCATGATGCTCCAACAATTATTAAAACTAAACTATCTCAGGAAGGAATTCATTTTAAGAAGGGTGCTGAGATTGATTTGTTTGATCAATCAAGTGAATCAATTAAAAGTGAAAAGCTACCAGATAATATGAACTTTGAGGTAAAAGACTTTAATAAGCGAGTAATTACTGAGAGTTTTAATAGAGTAGTATGTGATTATTTAGCTCAAAATTGTTTGAATCCTAATGATCCAGAATTAGGAAAGACACTGATTTTTGCTGCGACTGACTCACATGCTGATATGGTAGTGAGATTATTAAAAGAATCATTTAAGAATGCTGGGAATCCTGTCGACGATGATGCAATTGAGAAAATTACAGGATCAATTAGACATCCAAATAATGAAATTAAGCTTTTTAAGAATGAAAAGAATCCTAATATTGCGGTAACTGTAGACCTATTAACTACTGGTGTAGATGTTCCTGAGATTACTAATTTAGTTTTCTTGAGACGGGTACAGTCAAGAATTCTTTATGAACAGATGCTTGGACGTGCGACTAGACTATGTCCTGAAATTCATAAATCTGTCTTTAATATCTATGATGCTGTTGGAATTTATGACGCAATGAATAAAGTGACGAACATGAAGCCAGTGGTTAAGAATGTAAGTCACGATGTTCATTACTTTATTGATCAAAAGCATCAATTTGAGATTAATGATAACTTTAAGCAATATCAAATTGATATGACAGCTGCTATTGATCGAAAGATTAAACGAATGAATGATTCAAAACGAAAAGAATTTGAACGTTTAACTGAAATTAATTCAATTGATCAATGGGCAAGAGATCTACCTCGCTTAAATAATCAAGAATTTTTAAAAGAATGGAAAAACTTTGAGCAATTAGATAGATTGTCTACCGGTAGTCAAAAGCAGTACATTTCAAATGAACCAGATGAATATTTGGGCATTGAAAGAGGTTATGGTCAAGGAAACTCAAATCCAGAAGATTATATTGAGAGCTTTAATAAATTTATTAAAGAGAATGTGAATGAAATTCCTGCTCTGCAGATTGTGGCAACTAGACCAAAAGATCTAACTTACGATGAACTAAAGAAAATTAAGTTAGAACTTGAAAAGAAGGGCTTTAAAGAAAATGACCTGCAAACCGCATGGAAGAATGCAAATCAAGTTCAGACAACCGCAGATATTATTAGTTTCATTCGTCAGGCTGCTGTTGGATCTGAATTAGTTGATCATAATGTTCGTATCCATAATGCAATGCAAAAGGTATATGGTATGGCTGATTGGAATATGGTGCAAAAGAGTTGGCTTAAGAAAATTGAAAATCAATTGCTTTCTTCAACTGTGTTAGGACCAAATGCTGAGACAGCGTTTAGCAGTAATTATTTCAAGCGGCAAGGTGGCTATAAGCAGATGAGAAAAATTTTCTCAGATAATGCAGATCAAATTATTTATGTTTTGAATGAAAATTTGTATGTCTAAAAAAGAGTTATTGAAATTATATTTTGGCATGGAACAATGATGAAAAATTTGACCGAAGTGACCGCAGAAACAAGAAATTATTTTGCTGATACATTTACAGTTTATTATCTCGAACCAACTTTTAAGGATAAGCTAACGACTGCAAGAAAGTTTCAAAATTGTGTTAACTACTATTTAAAACATAAAAAAGTAGAAAAGTGGCCGCTTGATTATTGTTCTAGAAATCAAACTGAAGAAGAAAGAAAAATTATTCTAAGAAAATATTGGTTGAAATATTTTTCTTTTTTATTAGATGAACAACAAAATATTCAAAATATTAATCAATGGATTCAAGAGGAAAAACCAATAAAGGTTGGTGAAAATCTTGGTTTTATAAGAATGGCTTTCACTAGAATCATGATGAAGGCTCTCAATGAAGAAAGAGCAGAGAATTTAAAACAAAAGAAGGAGTAGAGTAAGTGAGTAATCAAGAAATAGTTCAAAAACTTTGGAATGAATGTAATGTTTTACGTGATGATGGGGTTAGTTATCAAGACTATATTACTGAATTAACTTATATCTTGTTCTTAAAAATGAGTAAAGAACAAGGACAAGAAGATGATATTCCAGAGAAGTATCAATGGGATAATTTGGTTTCAAAGGAAGGACTTGAACTTAAGAATTTCTATCGTCAATTACTTCTTGATTTAGGTAACCCAGAAATAGTAAAAAGTGAACGAATTAACGCTATTTATGCAAATGCATCAACTGCAATTGATGAACCAGCTAACTTAGAGAAGATTATTAAAGATATCGATGAACTTGATTGGTTCTCAGCCCGGGAAGAGGGTTTGGGTGATCTTTACGAAGGTTTAATGGAAAAGAACGCTAGTGAAGTTAAGTCAGGTGCCGGTCAATACTTTACCCCACGTGTTTTGATTAATATGATGGTAAAAATGACGAAACCTGAAATTGGCGATCGTTGTAATGACCCAGCTGCAGGTACTTTTGGCTTCATGGTGGCAGCTGATCAATACTTAAAAGATCAAACTGATGGTTACTCTACATTAACTCCAGAACAATACGATTTCCAAGTAGAAGACGCCTTTTCTGGAATGGAATTAGTTCCAAATACTCATCGTTTGGCTATGATGAATGAATATTTACATGGAATGGATGGACGTCTTGATCAGGGAGATTCTTTATCTGCAAATGGTAAGTGGATGAAGGGCTTTGATATAGTTTTAACTAACCCCCCTTTTGGTACTAAAAAGGGTGGAGAACGTGCAACTCGTGATGATTTAACCTATGAAACGAGTAACAAGCAACTTAACTTCTTACAAACAATCTATAATTCACTTAAGACTGATGGTAAAGCTCGCGCTGCAGTTGTAGTTCCTGATAATGTTTTATTTGCAGATGGTGTTGGTGAAAAGATCCGTCAAGACTTATTAAATAAGTGTAATTTACATACTATTTTGAGATTGCCTACTGGGATTTTCTACGCTCAAGGTGTACAAACTAATGTCTTGTTCTTCACTCGCGGTGAAAGTGATAAGGATAATACGAAGGAAACTTGGATTTATGATATGCGTCACCAAATGCGGTCATTTGGTAAGCGTAATCCTTTGAATGACAAGGATTTTGAAGACTTTGAAAAATTATACTGCGTTGATGATCATTCCAAGAGAAAAGAAACTTGGGATAAGGAAAAGAATCCAAATGGACGTTGGCGCAAGTTTAGCATTGATGAAATTATGAAGCGTCCTAATACGAGCTTGGACATTTCTTGGATGAGTGAAGAAGAAGATCATGATGATCGCTCACTTAGTGAAATCTTGAAAGAAATGAATGAGAAGTCTCAAGCAATTAGGGATGCAATTGCAGAACTTAACAAGGCATTAGAAGGAATTGACGATGAAGACTAATAGTTTAGATTTTGATGCACAGGCTTTAAGAGAGAAAATTTTGGACTTGGCCATGCGCGGAAAGTTGGTTAAGCAAGATCCAAACGATGAGCCAGCAAGTGTATTGCTTGAAAAGATTAAGGCTGAAAAAGCAGAACTTGTTAAAGAGGGCAAGATTAAGAAGAGTAAGGCCCTTCCTGAAATTACTGATGAAGAAAAGCCGTTTGACATCCCCGATAGTTGGAAATGGGTTAGATTGGGGGAAATTGGAAATTATATTCAACGAGGAAGATCTCCAAAATATGATAAAGAATCTTTAGATCATCCTATAATTTCTCAAAAATGTGTTCAGTGGAACTCAATTAATATTGAAGATGCTAAACATATAACAGAAGATTTTTTCAAAAAATTAGAACCTTATCGTTTTATTCAAAAAAATGATATCCTTTGGAATTCTACGGGTACAGGTACTGTTGGTAGATTAAACATTGTAAAAGATAACTATAGTCATGTTCCTGTGGATTCTCACGTTACTCTTATGAGAATGAACCAATTCATAGATTCAGATTATATCTATTATTTTTTACGTTCACCTCAAATTCAAAAAAATTTAGGAGATTATTTAACAGGAACTACTAAACAAAAAGAATTAGGGTTAACCAACATATTAAAGATAAATATTCCACTTCCACCCGTTTCAGAGCAAAGTCGAATCGCTGCTAAAATAGCGCAGCTATTCGCTTTGCTTCGCAAAGTCGAATCTTTTACTCAACAATACGCAGAACTTCAGACTTTGCTGAAGTCGAAGGTGTTAGATTTAGCTATGCGCGGAAAATTGGTTAAGCAAGATCCAAACGATGAGCCAGCAAGTGTATTGCTTGAGAAGATTAAGGCTGAGAAGGAACAGTTGATTAAAGAAAAGAAGATCAAAAAGAGTAAGCCACTTCCGCAGATTAGCGATGAAGAGAAGCCGTTTGAGATTCCTGATAGTTGGGAATGGGTAAGGTTGGGGGATGTTGGATTAATAGCTACAGGAAATACTCCTACGAAAAATAATAGTGATTTTTACGGTGGAGCTACTCCCTTTATTAAACCCGCTGATATTCAAAATTTGATTATTAATTATAATACGAAGGATTTCCTTTCTGAAAAGGGAGAACAAAAGGGACGACTTGCATATAAAAATGATATTTTAGTTACATGTATTGGAAATTTGGGAAGAAATAACATTATTAATAGGAAAGTCGCCTATAATCAGCAAATTAATGGAATTTCTCCGTTAATAGTTAGTAGTAGTTTATTGCATTATTTTATGTTAAGTTCATTTTTTATATCTTCAATGTATAATTATGCATCCGCCACTACACTTCCAATATTAAATAAAACTAAACTTTCAAATTTAATTATTCCACTTCCACCACTTGCTGAACAAAGTGGAATCGTTGATAAAATAGAAATGATATTTTCTTTATTTTGCAAGGATGAATCTTCTACTCAACAATATGAAAATCTTTAAGCTTGGTTGAAATTAAAGGTGTTAGACTTGATCATGCGCGGAAAGTTGATTAAAAAAGATCTAAGCGGTGAAACTGCAAGTGTATAACTTAAAGTTAAAGAGGGGTAGAAATCAAAGTTTTTTTCTCTTAAAAAGATAAAAGAAACCTCTTAGTTCTTCCTCTTATAAATACCCAGAGTAAAATTATAGAACTAATAAAAATAACTATACTTAACAGAGTATTAAAGTGTTTGATAGAGAGGATTGAAACAACTTACCATGAATAAAACAAATTCTATTCCTAATTCATATGTAGAAGCAAAAAGACTTATTCAAGAAGCTAAAAAAGATGACCAATTAGTTTTATTTGTTGGAGCAGGTGTATCTATAAATTCGGGTATGCCTAGTTGGAAAGATGCAGTAGAACAAATAGGAAATTTACTTGGAATTAGTGAGATTGATAATAGTGATTATTTGAAAATCCCTCAGTACTACTATAATTCGCATGGAAAACAAGCCTACAATAGTTTAATGCGTGAAATATTTAAAGATGGTATAAAACTTCCAGTTTCTGACATCCATCGTAAAATATTAAGATTCGATCCACGGACTATTATTACCACGAATTATGATGATCTCATTGAACGTGCATCGGAAGAACATGGAGAAATTAGACAGACAATCTCTCAAGATATTGATATACCGTATCGTAAATATAATAAAGAACTAATAAAGATGCATGGAGATTTCATTCATGATAATTTCGTACTAAAAGAGGAAGATTATTTGAATTATTCCAATAATTTTAAATTAATTGAGAACTATATTAAGTCAATTATCGGCTCAAAAGTTCTTTTGTTTATTGGATATTCATTTAATGATCCTGATTTAAAACAAATTTTTAATTGGGTGAAAAATATTGTTGGCGAGGATATGCGTATTTCATATTTAATTAATGCTGATAGTGAATACGATGAAAATGAAGAGCAGTATTATAAAAAGCTAGGAATACAAATTATATATGCAAGTCAATTAAATCAAAATTTCAATGTTTCAACTAATATTTCCAACAATCTTAACAATGTTTTGGACTATTTGCTTGGCTCAAATAATAATTTAGATTTAGTTGATAATATATATACTGAATTAAAAGAGTATGATGAATTTGCATATCTCACTATTAAATATTTGAACAATATTTTGAGTAAATATAGTTTGTATATATCTAATAATTTATTTTTATGTGCAAATCCAGATAATCAAAAAATACAAAAAACTTTGAATTTACTTTGTTCTGATTTAGATCATATATCTGACCCTGTTGAAAAAATGAAGGTAAAAAAGATTATACAAATCTTACATAAAAGTATGATTAGAGGAATTAAGAGTGAAAGACAGATAAAAGAATTTTCTGAGGAGTTAAAAAAAGATGAAATTGAAGAGTATGTATTTACTTTTAATTGGCAAAAACTCAATGAATTAAGAGATAAAAATGGAACTCAGTTAGGTGAAAATAATGGGAATCTTCTTTTACAACAGGCTAGTATATCCTACTATTTAGGCGATTACTTATCCACCTACAATTATTTAAAACGAGCTGGGCTAGCGTTATTCAGAGAACGGTCATACGGCTTATACTACATTTCACAAGTCAATAGGAAATGGATAAGAAAAATTATAATCGACAGTTCATATAGACTAAACGTTGATACATCTGTTATTGAGTTAATTAGAGAAGAAAATGATATTGATATTAATCAAATGTTAGATAGATCCATCGAAACAACTGATAAAGGAACTTTGATTAGAGATATTAATGGGTGGAATTATTCCTATACTATTTTTCAAGATCTATATGATTTAAATCTTGAAAGTTTTGAACAGGCAAATACTGATTATATGCTTTTTCAGGGGGTTCCTGCTTACGAAGGAGCGGCGCATAAAGCTCTTGATTTATTTAATTTTGTTTCCAAAAATCACCTATTATTAGATAAATATAAAGATATTAGTGATAATTATAAATTGTATATTCGAACTATCCTTGCTTCGATTACATCAGAAGAAAAAATAAATTCTTTTGATCCATTGATTCATACAGGAAATATAAAAAAAGATTATTTAGATAATTTTGATTTATTTACTATAGTTAGATATTTTTCCAGCTCAAGTGATGTATATAAATTATTTGAAAGGTATCAATCGCTATCTTTTATTGATTTAGATAACGAAGGAATTGAATATTTAGAAAAAATTATTCCAAATATTCTTTCTTCACATTACAAAGATGAATTGAGGAATGATATCTATTGGCGGGTATTATGTGTTTGTAGCTTTGTAAAATTAAATAAAAATATAGTAAATCTAATAATTGAAAACTTTACTGACTATTTAGTTGATTTAGATACTATTGAGCATAGAGACATTATTAGACAGTTTTTTATAAATATAAAAAATCAGAATTTAGTTAATAATCAAAATATTAGTCAAATACAAAAAATCGCAACTCAAGTCATGATGATAGTTATCAGAAGTAAGGCAGAAAACATATCCTCAATAATTTATTTTTTTAACCATTATTTGAACGAAGAAGATACTGAGTATGATTATAATAAAATAGTTGACGAAGCTATGAAGAATAATTATGACATTGCTCTTATTTATACTTATGAGTTTTCAAACAAGGGGACACAGGATCTAATAACAACTTACTTTAAAAATAGATCATTTCAAAGTAAAGAGATTGAAATAAAAACAAACATAGATCTTGCAAACTTTGACATTATTGAGTTAGATGAAAAGATTGAGAATGATATACTTAATTACTTAAAAACAAAGGATACTCGTGCAGAAGATGAACATATGCTTTCTCAGGATATTCGACAAATAACTCATGGTTTCACTAAAGTATGTATAGAGAAGAAAGAAAAGATAGATAAGGACACGATAGATGTTATTAGCAAATATGCTATGCCGGAAGATAGATGGTTAATCAATTATAAAAATTTCAATTACGAAAAGTTTAAACTAGATTGGTTAAAAAGATGTGATCGTAATATTTTGAAACAAATTTCTGCAAATAAGGTTGTTAAGAATGAGATAAAAAATAGATTAATTCAAAGTTTTAAAAACAATAAATTATCGTCTGAATTGGAAGAAATCTATTTTTATTATTTCGCATAATTTATAAATATTAAAGTATGCAGAAAACGTAAAATATGTGATGCGTGTATGAGCTAGTGTAATAAAAAAGTAATTACTACTTATGAACTAGATGATTTTTTTGAAGATGAAAACTAGTATCTTGAAGTTAAAGTAAGATTTAGTAAAAGAGAAAGTTCAAAGTGAATAGAATGATGCCAACAGATAAAATAACTCATACCAAAAGTCCCAAAACCGGATCTTTAAATCAACAATTTTCTCACGAAACACAATACTTATTATCTACTTCAGTAAATCAAAGGCATTGGGCAATCGCATAGTAATAAAATCTTAACATCAGAAGAATGGGACAAATTAAAGATTTTTGAGGAATAAATATGTATGCCTGGATTATACCTAAAGATATGAGTAAACCATACTTATCACCGATTTTTGCCCGAGCAGTGCATAGTGGAGATTGGCCAGAAAACGAAAAAGGATGGCATGAATTTTGCATAGCTCTAGATTACTCTAAATCCAATTTGATAGAAGTAGATACCTATTCTAGGGCAGGAGTTATGCATGTTGTGACTATTGACAGTAATACCTCTGACTGGACTCCTAAAAATGCATATTTCGGTTCAATGGATTTTTTAAAGAAATATAATCCTGAAAAAATTTGTGAAGAAATATCATCGCAAGATTTAGAAGAATGTATCAAAATAGATAAAAAATATGGCTATCAAGAAATTATAAAAATAAAAGCTCAAAAAGATATCGATGATTTGATGAGTAGTGCCTTGAGCTTTCATGATGCGCATATTGAAGCTAAAAATGATGAAATTCATGTAGTTTTTGACCCATATTGGAATAGAAAAATAGAATTATGGTTTGAAGAAAAGCCGAAATATGAAAATAGACTTGAAGATCCTGAATACTATTGGTGGGATGGTGGATCAATTTTCATGAATCAAGGTTATATATACTTATGTGATGAGATTAATGCGCATTCTCTGGATGAAGGTTACTGGGGCATGTATTTTGCAGGTAAAGGCCTGTTCTATAGAGTTTTACCCAGTGATAATAATTGAAAATTAAACAAATTTACAAATAGCTACTTTTTCAAATAAGAAAAAAGTGGCTTATTTTTTTATCTTGATTTCTGGTAATAATACTATAAATCCTCTCAGCTACTTTCTTCACTTTTTTAGAACTATCCTTATGAATACTGATTCCGACATCAAGATTAAGGGCAGATTTTTGGTATACTTATTTTGTGATTTTAAAGATGAAAGTTGATTAACAATGAAAAAACAAATTAAAGTTGTTGGTGCTGCAATTCTTAATCAAAAACAAGACAAAATCTTAGTAGCTAAAAGAGCTTCAAACCGGATATTGCATGATATGTGGGAGTTTCCTGGTGGTAAAATTGAAGCTAATGAAACACCAAAGCAAGCTCTTCAAAGAGAAATTAAGGAAGAACTAAATGTAAATATTGAAGTAGGTCCACAAGTTGGAAGAAGTACAGAATTTGAGTATGATTTTGGAGTAGTTCAGTTAACAGTTTTTTATGCTAAACTTCAGACACATGATTTTAAATTAGTTGCTCATAGTTCAATTAAGTGGGTAAGTGAAGAAGAACTAGCTAATCTGTCTTGGCCGAAAGCAGATGAAGAGATTGTTGAAGAATTAGGAAAACAAAAATTAGAGGATATAAATTTTGCAAGATAATATAAAAGGCGACTTACTAGAGACAGTAAAAAATAATTTTATTGATAAAGATGACTATCTGGAGGTTGGTAATTTATCAGCTGGCTTGATTTTGAATCAATCAAAAGGTACTAATGTTTATCGTGTTTTAAAAATGGAATTAGCTACTTGTAAGTCTTTCACTTTTGCTGTTGCATTTATTAACCAACAAGGATTAGCATCATTAAAAACAGTATTACATGATCTCTATAAGCGTGGCATAAAGGGACGTATTCTAACTTCAACTTATTTATATTTTAATAAACCGGCAATTTTTAGAGATTTACTTGAGGTTCAGAATGCTGAAATTCGGTTATTTAATGAACGAAATGATAATGACGAGGTTCTTCCTTTTCATGCTAAGGGATACTTATTTGACCATGATAAATATACTTCTGCAATTATTGGAAGTTCAAATTTAACCTCTAGTGCTATTTTTGGTAATTACGAGTGGAATTTACGTCTCAATTCTCTTTCAAATGCAAAGATCACTCAAGAACTTACTTTTCAAATTGAAAATGAATGGAATAAGGCAATTCCTTTAACTAAAGAATGGTATGAAGCTTATAAATTAGAATATAAAAAAATAAAAAAGAAAAACAACTTAGATCATCTAAATGATTATCAAATTGCAGATCAGAATATAATTGAGCCTAATTTAATGCAAAAGGCTGCCTTGGGAGAAATTGCAAATCTACGTCGAAAGGACATTAATAAGGCTTTGATTATTTCTGCTACTGGTACTGGAAAAACTTACTTAGGTGCGTTTGATGTTAAAAATTTTAAACCTAGAAGATTTCTTTTTGTTGTACATCGTGAGCAAATTTTAGAAGATGCATTAGAAAGTTTTCATAAGGTAATAGGTGGAACAAAAAAAGAATATGGGATATTCAGTGGAAATGATCAAAGTGGAATTAAAGCTAAATATGTTTTTGCCACTTCTCAAACTTTATCAAAAGATATCAATTTGAAACAATTTGCTAAGGATGAATTTGATTATGTGATGTTTGATGAGGCTCATCACTTAGGTGCAAGTCAATATCTAAAAATTTTTAATTATTTTGAACCTAAGTTTTGTTTAGGAATGACTGCAACTCCGGAGAGAACAGACGATTTTAATATATTTAAGCTATTTGATTATCACATTGCATATGAAATCAGGTTGCAAGATGCTTTAGAAAATAAAATGCTAGCTCCCTTTCAATACTATGGGGTTGAAGATTATGTTTATGAAGATCATGTTATCAGTGATACAAGTTCTCTAAGTGATCTAGTGGCTGATGAGCGCGTGGATTATATAATTGAACAAACGAAATACTACGGCTATTCCGGAGATATACTTCATGGATTAATTTTTTGTAGCAGAAATAAAGAAGCAGAGGAGTTAGCTGAAAGTCTCAGACAAAAAGGGATACAAGCAAAATCCCTATCAGGAAAAGACGATGTTGAAACTCGTGACGAAGTAGTTGAAGAACTAGAAAAAGGAAAGATTAATTACATTGTAACAGTTGATATTTTTAATGAGGGAATCGATATTCCTTGTATTAATCAAATAGTATTATTACGTAGTACTAAATCAAGTATTGTTTTTGTACAACAATTAGGTCGTGGACTACGTAAGTTTCCGGGTAAAGATTATTTAACAGTTATTGATTTTATTGGAGCATATGATAATAATTACATGATTCCAATGGCTTTATCAGGCGATAAATCACATAATCGAGATAATTTAAAAGACGATCTTGATGTAGAGCCTATTTATGGTGTATCGGTTATTAATTTTACTCATGTTGCTAAAGAAAGAATATATGAATCGATTAATCATTCTAATTTAACGGTTAAAAGGAAGCTCCGTAATGAGTATTTGAATGAGAAAAAGAAAATTGGTCGCATTCCTATGATGGCTGATCTGCAAGCTAATTCAATTGATTGTCAAGTAATTGCCGATAAATATAAGAATTACTATAAGTTTCTACTTGAAATGGGAGAAGAGATACCTAAATTAGAGACTTACCAAGAGAAAGTCTTGACATTTTTGACTGTTGTCTTAGCTAATGGAAAACGACAACATGAACTATTGCTTTTACAAGAATTATCAAAGAGAGAAAAAATAAGTAAAGAAGATTATAGTAAGATATTAAATAAAAATAATTGTTACTTTGATCAAAAAACTAGTGAATCTATAGATTGCATTTTGTCTTTAAGCTTCTTCGACGGAAAAGCAATTCCTAATAAAGAATCATATGGTGGACGATCACTTATTAGCAATGAAGATAATTTTTATCAACTTGATTCTGTTTTAAAAGAAAGTTTAAATAATACTTTCTTTAAAGATTTATTTGTAGATGCCCTTAAAACTGGAATACTACGATCAAAAAGATATAATTCAAATCAAAGTTTTACAGTTGGTGAGAGGTATACTCGTGCGGATGCATGTCGATTATTAAATTGGAAACACATTGTTTCAGGACAAAATATTGGTGGGTATCGCTTTGATGATAACTTAAAGAATTGTCCAATTTTTGTAACATATGATAAGCGCAAAAGTCACTCGATTAATTATCCAGATCACTTTATTAGTCCCAGTTTGATGAATATTTATTCAAAGACTAATCGAAAATTAGATAGTAATGAAATAGCTAAATTTAAAGACCCAGATATTGATTTGCATTTATTTGTAAAAAAATCTGATGATGATGGAGTTAGCTTTATCTATCTTGGTGAGTGTAGTTCTATTGAGAATAGTTTTGTTCAAGAATATCAAAAAGTCATCAATAAAAAATCATTGGAAGAGAAAACGGTACCTGTGGTTTCTTTTAATCTTAAGTTGAAAATACCAGTTGAATTAAATAGATACTATATGTTAACTAAGCTCCAATATTAAGTAAAAAATGAATTTATTCCATTAAAACGGTTGATTAGCTAATCGACCGTTTTTTCAACCGAAAAACGCGCGCAAAAATAAAAACTTCCGATTTAACTTAAAGTCGGAAGTTTTTTACTATCTTCTTATTAAGGCCAAAGTGAAAAATAGACCAATGTAAATTGTAAAGTATAGGGATTCATTTTTGATGAAAATCATATAGGTTTTATGCTTGTCCGGATTATTGAAGAAAGTCTGTAAATTTTTCCATAAAAATGGGGTTATTAGCACAACCAGAGTATTAAACCAGCTAATTTGGTTTATAGCTGCTAAAAGAATCGGAGTAAGAAAGCCCAAAATGGTAAGGATTTTCAATAAATAAATCGATTTTTGAGTTCCAAGATAACTCGCAAAGGTCTTTCTACCATTAATAAGATCTTCACGTAAATCGCAGGTATTATTAGCTAGTTGGGTGGCAAAAAATAAGAAGAATATTGGTAAACACTTAAGTAGGGTCGTTAAGAAAGTGGTCCAGGTAAAAGTGTAATGTCCGCAAATCGCAACATACACGCCGACTTCAATAATAAAAACTGAAATCATCCCACTAACAATTAATTCACAAAATTTAGTTGCATTAAGCGGCTTAGGACCAGCCGTGTAAAAGATTCCGAAGAAATAGCCAATCATCCCTAATATTAAAACGATATAGTTAGTTCGGTATACTAAAATTAGACCTGGAATAGCTGAAACAGTATACATAATGACCATTAATTTTTTAACTGCCGGTAGTGAAAGTTTCATGCGACCAATAGTATTAGTAACAGTTAAGAAATGCGGATCTTTGCCGTGCAAATAATCAAAATAGTCATCTGCAATATTAACTGCTAGATCAAATAAAAAGACATCTAAAAAGCAGAGTAAAATATTGATAATGTTTAGATAGTGAAAGTCTTGATAGGCAATTGCACTGGCAAATAAAAACCAAATTAGATTTAAAGGCGCAATATAAATTTCTGATAGTTCGTAGAAAGCTGCCCAAGTAATTTTATTTTCCATTGTTTTCCTCGATATTATAAATGAAATCCTTAATTTATAATACTCATTTTTTAATTGATGTAAAATAGGGCGCTATAGTTGACAGACAAAAATTTGGAGTTAACTCCAAATTTTTTACCTTTAAAGATAAAAAAAGAAACTAGCACCAA
This sequence comes from Lactobacillus sp. UMNPBX19, assembly GCF_002553805.1. NCBI lineage: Bacteria > Bacillati > Bacillota > Bacilli > Lactobacillales > Lactobacillaceae > Lactobacillus > Lactobacillus sp. UMNPBX19. The sequence continues at coordinate 21,182 of NZ_PCYR01000004.1, read as the reverse complement.
CTAGTTTCTTCCTTAAATTACTATCTTCTAAAGAAAATATGTCTCTTTTTTCTTTCGTAAGTAAAGCCTTGACCTAGGGCTTCATGAACATCGATAACTGAAACAAAGGCATTAGGATCTTCACGCAAGATTAATTCTTTAACCTGACTAATTTCACGCGGTGAAATTACACAGTAAATGATTTTTTTAGCTGATCTATCAAATCCACCCTCTGCATTTATGAAGGTATATCCTCGATCTAGCTGAACATCAATCATTTTAGCGATTTGTTCATATTTATCAGAAATAATAAACAATCCCTGTGCAGCATAGGAACCAGCTTGAATAGAATCAGTAATTCTAGCTAAAACAAAACTAGCTAGCAAAGTATAAATCATATGTTTAATATCAAGGTAACTAAGAGAAATAGTTAAGACAAAAGCGTCAAGAGCTAGTAAAGATTTTCCAACTGGAATCCCTAATTTTAAATCTAAGATTCTGGCAATAATATCTGTTCCACCCGTGGTTCCGCCGTATTTAAATACAATACCGATCCCAACACCAGAAAATAAACCTGCTAATACACCAGCAATAAAAAGATCATGGTCTAAATTTAATTGGTTTATAATAGGAAGATGAAGCCAAAAGGATAAGAAGAAGGATAGACAAAGTGTACCCCAGATTGTCAAGGCAAGGAGCCGTTTGCCCATAAAGCGATATCCGATTATAATTAGGGGGATATTTAGAAGTAACGTAGATAAACCTGGATTGATGTGGAACCAATACCGAAGTAAAAGGGCAATACCACTAATCCCGCCATCAGCAAGTTTGTTAGGGATGCTGATGGCATCTAAGCTAAAGGCATATATGCTGCAGCCTAGAGTAATGAAGAAGATTTGTTTAAAGAGTTGTTTATTGAATAATTTAGTCATGTTACTTCCTTCTTTCTATATTAAGAAGTGTGAAAATTAAGGGGAATAGGGAATATATGAAGATTAATAATTTACCGAAAGTTTTTACTGCCGCGCTTCCAGTTTTAAAAGAGATTAATGAGGCGGGGTATGAGGCCTATTTTGTCGGCGGGAGTGTGCGGGACTTGCTTTTAAATCGGCACATTCATGATGTCGATATTGCAACTAGCGCCTATCCGATAGAAATTAAGCAAATTTTTAAGAAAACAATTGATACTGGAATTAAGCACGGAACCGTCACTGTTCTTTATGAGGGTGAAAGCTATGAGATTACAACTTTCAGAACTGAATCTGGCTACCAAGATTTCCGTAGACCCGACCATGTAACTTTTGTCCAAAACTTATCAGAAGATTTAAAGCGGCGTGATTTCACTATTAATGCTCTAGCAATGGACGTGGATGGAAATATTATTGATCACTTTGACGGACTAGGTGACTTAGAAAAGCATTTGATTCGTGCCGTTGGAAAAGCTGAGAATCGTTTTCATGAAGATGCCTTAAGAATGATGCGTGCAGTTCGATTCATGAGTCAATTGCAATTTACGCTTGAACCAGAAACAGAACAGGCAATTAGTGACAATCATGAGTTACTAAGTAAAATTTCTGTTGAACGTATCAGAGATGAATTCGTAAAAATGGGTATTGCTCTTGGCAGCCAAAAGGCATTCCAAATCTTTTTAGATACTGGTTTATCAGAAGAAGTACCTGGTTTTAGGGGTAAAAAAGAGAATTTAGCTCTTTATCCTCAACTTAATTTTAGCCCTACTAATGAAGCTAATCTATGGGCTTTGATGATTATTTTACTAAAATTACCAAATGACAAGATTCCTCACTTTATGCGGATGTGGAAGAATTCTAATGCAATGGAGCGTCAAGTAGCTGATATTGTTGCTTTCTTTGACTTAATTAGTTCGCATGCTCCAAATAATTATGATCTGTATAAAGCTGGTTTAGAAACAATTGTTTCAACAATCGATTTAGCTCATATTTTGGGCCAACCAATCAATGGGAGTGCATTGGTTGATAGTTACGAAGCATTACCAATTAAGAATAATCGTGACCTAGTAGTAGATGGCCACTTTTTATTAAAAAATGGTATTCCAGCTGGACCAAGAGTTGGGCTTTTATTAGAAGAAATTAAAAAAGCCGTTTTAGAGGGAGTAATTAGTAATAACAAGGCAGCGATTACTGAATTTATTTCTTTAAATCATTAACTAAAAAAGCAGACAGTGATAATTGTTTTCACTGTCTGCTTCTTTTTTAAACATAAAATAGAATTGAAAAATACATCAGGATTGAACCTAATAAAACAAACATGTGCCAAATCACGTGAATGTAGGGGACGCCGCGCATTGAAAATAAGATGGCACCGACAGTATAGGCAATTCCGCCCCAGACTAAGAGCCAAAATCCAGTTGGCCCAAGAACTGGGTAAAGGGTACTGGAAGCAATAATTACAATCCAGCCCATTAATACGTAAAGGATAGTATCTAAAACAACATGTTTTCCCTGATTAAAGATATAAAATAAAATACCAAAAATGGCCAGGGCTAAAATAATACCAAACATTACCCATCCCTTTACCCCGCCAATTGCGACTAAGGTATAAGGAGTGTAGGTTCCAGTAATTAAAATAAAGATGGAAGAGTGATCGAATATTTGAAACACTCGCCTAGCTCGAGTAAAAATCAAACTATGATAGAGTGTTGAAAAAAGATAAAGGATAACCAAACTAGAGCCATAAAGAGTAAAGGCTGTTACCCTCAGGGCACTTCCTGTATGGGCAGCTTTCACAATTAGAACTACCAATCCTGCAACAGCCAGTCCAAAGCCAATTCCATGAGTAATAGCACTAAAAATGTTGTTCAAAATGTTATAGGTTTTAGACCGATTTTTAGGTTCTTGCCACAATTGTTTAAAAGACATTCATTTATTCCGCCTTATATAATAACTTTATAATCTATTTAATAAATTTTAACTCATTTTTGTATTTTTGATATACTTGAGATTGTACTTAATAAATTCTAACATAGAATAATAATTATAGAAGAATAGGGGATAGCACTTAGAATGGCTAAGATTAAAGTAGTAACTGATTCCTCAGTTCAATTAACTCCTGAAGAAATTGATAAATACGATATTACAGTCGTTCCATTAACTATTACTATCGATGGTAAGACTTACACAGATGGCATTGACATCAGTCGAGAAGAATTTGTAAAGAAGATGGATGCGTCTGAAGAATTACCAAAGACAAGTCAACCATCAATTGGAATTTTTGAAAAAGTATTTAAAGAATTAACTGCCGATGGAAGCCAAGTAGTAGGAATTTTTCTTGCTCGTTCTTTAAGCGGAACAATTGAAGCTGCTAGACAGGCTGCTGACATAATTGGAAAGACTAAAGAAGTAACTTTAATTGATTCTGAACTAACTGATCGTGCAGAAGCTTATCAAGTGCTGGCCGCTGCTAAGGATGCGCAAGCAGGCAAGAGTCTTGAAGAAATTGTAAATCATGTTGAAGACCTTAAAAAGAAGCAAAAATTACAGATGATGGTAGTTAACCTAAATAACTTGATTAAAGGTGGACGTCTTGGCCCATTAGCTGGTAAAATTGCTACTTTACTAAATATTAGAATTGAATTGCATATGCCAGGTGGAAATTTAGACGTTGCTAAGAAAGGCCGCGGAAAGAAGTTTTCTAAGAACTTTGATAAACGTATTTTAAAAGATATTGAAGAACATAAACAAGATATCAAAGAAGTAGCAATTTCTTATGTTGATACGCCTGAAGATATGGAAGTTTGGACTAATAAAATTAAAGAAATTAACCCTGATATTAAAGTGTTAACTCGTGTTACTAGTCCAATTATTGCAACTCATGCTGGTAGTGGTGCTTATGCAGTATTCTACACAACGGAGGACTTTTAATGGCTTATCGTGAGAGCTTTTATCGTTTTTTAATGACTCAAAGAAATCCTGATTCTTTAGATGATATTGCTGAATTTGCTAACAATGCTCAACATGACAGTTCTTTTCCAAAACAAGAAGAAGACTATGAAAAATTGTCAGAATATTTAGAATTAAATGCTGGCTATTTACCAAGCATGAGCGTTTTTGACAAGGCATATCAATTATATTTAGATAATATGAACTGAGGCTAATATGGCAGAAGTAGAACCAAATAATTCTCATCAAAATAAGGAAATTTCAAATAATAAAAAGAAGCATCTTCCCAAATATGCTCAATTTTTGTTAACTGGTATAGCTGGTGCGGCAATTGGTGCAGGTTTGACCTTTGGAATTATGGAAGTTAAGGAACTAAAGTCACCTTTTTATCAAGTTGAAAAAGTGTATGAGCAATTACAAGGTTCATATTATAAAAAAGTCTCACCGCAAACGTTGCGCCAAGGGGCAATTAACGGGATGCTTAATAGTCTTAATGATCCTTTTTCTGAGGGATTAAGTGGGGCAAACCAAGAACAAGTTAATAATATTTTAGAGGGTTCGAGCTTTGGCGGAGTAGGTATTCAGATGGCAGTACGCAACAATAAAGTTGTTGTGGACTCTATTGTTGCTGATTCTCCAGCTTCAAAAAGTACTATTAAACCTGGCGATGAGATTGTTGCTGTTAATAATAAAAAAGTAAGTGCAGCTCAGTTTAGTAAAATAGCTCCTTTAGTTAGAGGAAAAATTGGTACAAAAGTTACCTTGAAACTTAGACGTGCTAATTCTACTTTCAACGTTACCTTAAAGCGCGCTAAAATCTCCCAATCCAGCTTAACTAAGCGAACTGAAGGTAACGCAACAATTATTACAATTACACAATTTGACGTTAATACCGCTAAAGATTTAAAGAGTGCTTTAAAGTCAATTAATACTAAAAAATATCCTAAGTTAATTATTGACTTACAGGATAATCCTGGTGGCGCAATGGATGCTGCTTTGAAGTCTGCATCATATTTCTTGCCAAATAATAAAATTATTATGCAATATCAGGACCGCAAGCAAAAAGAAGTTATTCGCTCTGATAAAAAACTTTCTGGGGGCTACCATACAAACCTAAAGCCAATTATTTTAATTAATGCAAATACAGCTAGTGCTAGTGAAATCTTTACCGCAGCTCTTGTTCAAAATCACCGGGCAGTTTCTGTCGGTCAAACAAGCTATGGTAAGGGAACAGTGCAGGAAGTAGGGCAGACGCAAGATTCTGAATATAAATATACAATTGCTAAGTGGCTTACTCCAAATGGAACTTGGATCAACCAAAAGGGGCTAAAGCCAACCTATCCTGTTCCTGAATCTTCTTTAGCTAAACTACCTCAATTCCAAAGTATGAGTATTTTGAAGAAATCGATGACTGGTGTTGATGTGGCAACTCTGCAGCAATACTTGACTGCCTTAGGTTATATGCCAAAGTATGTTACAGGAGTTTTTGATGATGAAACTAAGAATGCGGTTATTGAGTTTCAAAAAGCCCATGGCTTGACAGCAGATGGTATAGTAAATGGGCAAGTACAAGCTCAACTTTATTTAGCAGTTGCACAAAAACTGCAAGATGATAATTCTGCTTTAAAGAAGGCAATGAGTTTGAATCTAAAGGATATGGAGGATTAAAATGGCAACTATTCAATGGTATCCAGGACATATGAATAAGGCTAAAAATCAGTTAGAAGATAATCTAGACCTGATTGATGTCTTAATTGAAGTTTTAGATGCGCGTTTACCAGTTTCTTCTCGTAACCCAATGATTGGACAATTAACAAAGAAGAAACCGCATATTATTGTTTTAAATAAGGCTGATTTGGCTGATCCAATTCAAACTAAAAAATGGACCCGTTATTATCAAGATGAGGGTAACTTCGTGATTTCGATGGATGCCCAGCATACTACAAATATGACTAGTCTATTTAAAATTATTAAGTTGGCTGGTAAGGAAAAGACAGATAAATTAATTGCAAAAGGTGCATCAAATCCAATGATTCGAGTAGCTATTGCAGGAATTCCAAACTGTGGTAAATCTACTATTATTAATCGTATGGTTGGTAGAAATGCTGCAATTGTTGGTGATAAGCCTGGTGTAACACGTGGACAGAGTTGGTTAAAGACAAAGACTAATGTTCAGATTTTAGATACACCAGGGATTTTGTGGCCTAAGTTTTCTGATCAAGAAGTAGGTTACAAATTAGCAGCTTGCGGGGCAATTAAGGCGGATATTTTTCATCCCGATGACGTTGCCTTATTTGTGATTGAATTTTTGAAGCAAAATTATCGCGATGATCTTGTTAAATTTGCACGAATTTCAAGTGAAGAGATGGACAGTATGTCTAATCCAGATTTATTGTTAGCAATGACCAATAAATACGGTATGCGAGATGACTATGATAAGTTTTCACTCTTTATGCTTCAACGTTTACGCAAGGGAAAATTGGGAAGGATTACGTTCGATCTTAGATGACGATTACTGAAATAAAAAACTTACTTCAAGGAGAAGTAAGTAAAGAGCAGTTAGAAGAATTAAAAGCTGATGAACGAAAGGGTGTCCAAAAGCTCTTAATTAGCTATGAAAAAAGACAAGCTAAATATGCTAAAGCATTAGCTCAATTTCAATCCCGTTTTTCTTATGAAAAAGAATTTTGGCAAAAGGATCGACTTGTTGCTGGGGTTGATGAAGTAGGGCGTGGACCGCTTGCTGGCCCTGTAGTTACAGCTGCGGTTATTTTGCCACATGATTTTGACTTAATTGATGTTAATGACTCAAAAAAATTATCACCTAAGAAGAGACAGGCGCTTTTTCCAAAGATTCTAGAAAAAGCTGTCAGTGTTAGTGTCGGCTTAGCTAATAATGATGTAATTGATCAGATTAATATTTATGAAGCAGATCGTGTGGCAATGGCTCATGCTGTTCAAGGTCTAAAAGTAAAGCCGGATGCCTTATTAGTTGATGCGATGAATGTACCTTTAAACATTCCCCAAGTTAAATTAATTCATGGGGATGCTAAGTCTAACTCAATTGCTGCCGCTAGTATTGTAGCTAAGGTGTTTCGGGATAACTTAATGGATGCTTATGGTGAGCTCTATCCAGAATATGATTTTAAACATAATGCAGGCTACGGAACCCGTGAGCACATGGAGGCTCTTAAAAAATACGGTCCAACCCCGATTCATCGGAGATCTTTTGCTCCAGTTAGTGAATACGAAAAATAATTAAAAAATAAACCTTCACTTTTGCGTACATGATAGTGGAGGTTTTATTTATATGAATTTGAAAGAATTTTGTTTAAGGTTAAAATTACAGCAAGGTCTTGGCATTACTACTATAGGAAAAATTGTAGCAAATTTTACTGCTGGTGAAGAAGTAACAGTTGACAAAATAGAGAGTTTATCATTAAAATCAAATATCCAAAATCTTGTTTTAGCTGCAATGAAAAATGATAAGTTTAATTCTTGGATTGAAAGAATTGAATTACAGTGTGATGTTATCACTATTTTTGATACAATCTATCCAAATGCACTCCGTGAAATGTATAATGCACCAACACTTCTTTTTACTAGAGGGGATTTATCCTTGCTTAAAAAGGAGATTACAGTTATAGTTGGCGCAAGACAGCCGACAAATTATAGTCGTTTTGTCTTAAAACAATTAATTCCACAGCTGATACAGCAAGATTTTGTTATTGCTAGTGGCTTAGCACGCGGAGTGGATGGAATTGCTCATCAAGAAACATTAAAAAATAATGGTAAGACAATTGCCGTAATTGGAAATGGACTCAACCATTTTTATCCGCAAGAAAACAAAATGCTCCAGGAAGAAATTATGGCCAAGGGACTATTGATCAGTGAATATTTACCGGATACTCCTCCAAGACCTTATAGATTTCCTGAGCGCAATAGAATACTTGCGGGCTTAAGCAAAAATATTATTGTGACTGAAGCTAGAAAAAGATCGGGCTCTTTAATTACTGCAAATATTGCTTTAGAAGAAAATCGCAATATTTTTGCAGTTCCGGGACCAGTCTCAAGTCCCCTGTCAGAAGGCCCTAATGAGCTAATTGCCGCTGGTGCTTATCCATTGGTTAATGCTGATTTTAAAAATTTGCTTTAGTTGACAAGAGTAAAATTTTTGGTATTTTAGAATTTGGTAAAAATTGTGCAAGGAAGGGGCATTCTATGCCTACTAAACGAAAAAATAAAAAGAATTTAGTTATTGTTGAGTCTCCTCATAAGGCTAAGACAATTGAAAAATATTTAGGAAGAAATTATCATGTTATCGCTTCAAAAGGCCATATTCGTGATTTACCCAAGTCTCAAATGGGAGTTGATGTAGAACATGGCTATGAACCAAAATATATCTCCATTCGTGGAAAAGGCGATACGATTAAAGAATTAAAGAGCGAAGCTAAAAAAGCAAAATATGTTTATCTTGCTTCCGACCCGGATCGAGAAGGAGAAGCAATTGCTTGGCATGTCGCTCATGCATTAAATTTAGATCCAAAAGAACATAACCGCGTTGCTTTTAACGAAATTACTAAAGATGCTGTTAAGAATGCCTTTAAGAATCCAAGAACTATTGATATGGATATTGTTGATGCTCAACAAGCTCGTCGTGTCCTAGATCGTTTGGTTGGTTATTCAATTAGTCCGATCTTGTGGCAAAAGGTAAAGAAAGGCTTGTCAGCTGGACGTGTTCAATCCATTGCCTTGAAGTTAGTAATTGATCGTGAAAATGAAATCAAGAACTTTAAGCCAGAAGAGTACTGGACTATTGATGCTGATTTCGAAAAAGGCACAGAAAAGTTCAAAGGTGCTTTTTATGGCATTAAGGGCAAAAAGCAAGAGTTGCCAAATAACGAAGCAGTTCAAGATGTTTTAAAGCGAATTGATAAGCGGAAAAACTTTGAAGTTACAAAAGTAGTTAAAAAGGAAAGAAGACGTCAACCGGCTGCTCCTTTTACCACTTCAACTATGCAACAAGAAGCAAACAAGCGCTTAGGCTACAGAACTCGTCGAACAATGAGAATTGCTCAATCTCTTTATGAAGGTGTGAACCTTGGTAAGGGATCTGTCGGTTTGATCACTTACATGCGTACTGACTCAAAGCGTATTGCCAATGTTGCAAAGCACGAAGCTTCAAAATTTATTCATGAAGAATATGGTGAAAATTACGCAGCAGTTAAGCCACAACATTTTAAAAATGATGCAGATGCTCAAGATGCCCATGAAGCAATTCGTCCTACTTCAGCTTTTAGAACTCCAGCTTCTGTAAAAGAGTATTTAACAACCGAAGAATATCGACTATATACTTTAATTTGGTCAAGATTTATTGCTAGTCAAATGACTCCAGCTGTTTACGATACAGTTAGAGCTGATATTGAGCAAAATGATGTAACCTTCAGAACAACTGGCTCAAAACTTAAATTTGCTGGATTTACGAAGGTATACGATAACCAAAAAGAAAAGAGTAATGAACTTCCTGAGTTAAATGAAGGCGATAAGGTTAAGCTTAAGAAGACTGATGATCGTCAACACTTTACTCAACCACCTGCACGTTATACAGAAGCTAGTTTAGTTCGTGCTCTTGAAGAAAACGGCGTTGGTCGTCCATCAACTTATGCACCAACAATTGATACCATTCAGAAACGTTACTATGTAAAACTTGAAGGTAGATCAATTGTACCTACAGAATTAGGTGAAATCGTAGATAAGTTAATTGAAGAATTTTTCCCTGATATTGTTAATGTTGACTTTACAGCTCAACTTGAAAATGACCTAGATGGGGTTGAAGTAGGGAAGAAGAATTGGATTAAAGTAGTTGATGAATACTACAAGCCATTTTCTAAAGAATTAGATAAAGCAGATCAACAAATTGAAAAGGTTCAAATTAAAGATGAACCTGCAGGCTTTAACTGTGATATTTGTGGAGCTCCAATGGTTATCAAAATGGGACGCTATGGTAAGTTCTATGCTTGCTCACGCTTCCCAGATTGTCGTAATACTAAACCAATCGTTAAGAAGATTGGCATAACTTGTCCTAAGTGTGGTAAGGGCGAAGTTATCGAAAAGAAATCAAAACGTAACCGTAAATTCTACGGCTGTTCACGCTACCCAGATTGTGACTTTGTTTCATGGGATCAACCAATTGGTCGTAATTGTCCAAACGATGGTCATTTCTTAGTTCAAAAGAAGAACAAGAAAGGACTAGTAATCCTTTGTCCAAATGGTGATTACCGTGAAGAACCAGAAGAAAATTAAATTATAATAAAAATCAATGATATCATTAAAACGAAAGCGGTTTAATGATATCATTTTTATATAGACTTGAAAGAGTCGAGCAGAAAGGAAAGATTGCATGGTAAAGAATGTAACCGTAATCGGCGGAGGTCTTGCAGGGAGTGAAGCTGCATGGCAATTAGCTAAGCGTGGCATTGAAGTAGATTTATATGAAATGCGACCTAAGAAAAATACGCCTGCTCATGAAACTGCAAACTTTGCAGAATTAGTATGTACTAACTCAATGAGATCTAACCAACTGTCAAATGCTGTTGGTTTATTAAAAGAAGAAATGCGACAGCTGGATTCCTTAATTATGAAAGCAGCGGATGAAACTGCAGTACCTGCTGGTGGAGCTCTAGCTGTTGATAGAGATAAGTTTAGTGCAGTTGTAACTAAAACTTTGAAGGACTTGCCAAATGTTCATGTTCATGAGGAAGAAATCACTGAGATTCCAAAAGATGGTATCACGATCATTGCGACTGGTCCATTAACCTCAGATACACTCGCAGAACAAATTAAGGAGTTTTGTGGTACTGACTCACTTCATTTCTTTGATGCGGCTGCTCCAATTGTGGCAGCTAGTTCCATTAATCGTGATATTGTGTATAAAAAATCACGTTATGACAAGGGTGAAGCTGCATATTTGAATTGTCCAATGACTAAAGAAGAGTTTTATAATTTCTACAAAAATTTAGTTGGGGCCGAGACAGCTACCTTACATGGCTTTGAAGATAAGAATGTTTTTGAAGGATGTATGCCAATTGAAGTAATGGCCAAAAGAGGAGAAAAGACAATGCTCTTTGGTCCACTCAAGCCAGTTGGTTTAGAAGATCCTAAGACTGGAAAAACTCCTTATGCAGTTGTGCAATTGCGTCAAGATAATGCAGCTAGCACAATGTATAACATCGTTGGTTTCCAAACTCATCTAAAATATGGTGAGCAAAAGAGAGTCTTTTCAATGATTCCAGGTCTTGAAAATGCAAAATTTGTTCGCTATGGTAAAATGCACCGCAACACCTATATTGCTAGCCCTGAAGTTTTGAATGCAAATTATGAAGCCAGAAAGCAAACTGGTCTCTTCTTTGCGGGACAAATGACAGGGGTAGAAGGTTATGTTGAAAGTGCCGGTTCTGGGTTAGTTGCCGGAATTAATGCGGCTAGAGAAGCTTTAGGAGAAGAAACGCTAGTCTTTCCTAAGTCAACTGCCTTGGGTTCTATGGCCAACTACATCACAACCACTAGCGCAAAGCATTTCCAACCAATGAATGCTTCCTATGCACTCTTGCCAAAATTAGATTACAAGGTAAGAAACAAACAAGAACGACACTTAGAAATTTCAAAGCGAGCATTGAAAGATCTTGAAGCCTTTAAGGAAGAGAAGAAGCTTGATTAATAATGTCTAAAGAAAATGATAAATTAGTCAAACAATTTCAAGATTACTTGAACTATGAACGTAATTATAGTAAAAATACTGTAAGCTCTTACTTAAATGACCTAAATGAAGTTAAGGAGTTTTTTAAAGAAAATGGAGGCTTTAGCGGCTGGGATCAAGTCAAAAGTCGCGATGTTGAAATTTTCTTACAAAACTTAGCGACTCAAAATAGGTCAAGAACTACTCAAGCGCGTAAAATGTCTAGTTTAAGATCTTTTTATCGCTTTCTCGTTAAGCGAGAAGTGCTAGATAATGATCCAATGCAGACAATTAGTTTAAGATTAGGCGAAAAGAAATTACCACAATTTTTCTATGAAAAAGAAATGCGGCAGGTCTTTGATAGTCTTGCTGGTCATGAAAAGTTGGTAGTAAGAAATCGTGCAATGTTTGAACTTTTTTATGCGACTGGGATGCGTTTAAGTGAGATAGCATCTTTAAAGCTAGATCAGATTGATTTTGATTTAAAGATTATCTTAGCTCATGGGAAGGGTAATAAAGACCGCTATGTTCCCTTTGGAAAAGATGCGGCCAATGCTTTAAAAGAATATTGTGATGAAAGTCGACTAGATCTACTAGGTAAAAATGAAGATCTAGGCTATGTATTTTTAAATAACCGGGGACAAAAGTTAACTGGCCGCGGAATTGAATACATTATGCAGCAAGTTTTTATTAAAGCGGGAGTTGGTGGAAAGGTTCATCCCCATATGCTTAGACACTCTTTTGCAACTGAAATGCTTAATAATGGAGCAGACCTAAGGAGTGTGCAGGAGCTTTTAGGCCATGAATCTTTGTCAACGACGCAAATCTATACTCATGTCACAATGAAGCATTTACAAGCTGATTATCAAAAATTTTTCCCAAGAAAAGATAAGAAAGACGAGGCATAATAATATGACAACAATTTGTTCTGTTAGATATAACAATAAAACCGCCATCGCTGGTGATGGTCAAGTTACCTTAGGTGAAAAAGTTATTGCTAAGGCAACTGCTAAAAAGATTAGAAGAATTTATCATGATCAAGTAGTAATCGGCTTTGCTGGCGGTGTTGCAGATGCAGTTAGCTTGCAAGATATGCTTGAAGGAAAGCTTGAAACTTATTCTGGTGACTTACGTAGAGCTGCCGTTGAAATGGCGCAAAGCTGGCGTAAAGATCCAACTTTAGCTAAATTACAAGCTATGGTAATTGCTTTTAATGATAAAGACTTATTATTAATTTCTGGTAATGGTGAAGTACTTGAACCAGATGAAGACGTGGTAGCTATTGGTTCTGGTGGTAACTTTGCCCAAGCAGCTGCAATTGCCATGACTCGCCACAGTAATGGGATGAGCGCAAGTGAAATTGCTAAAGAAGCTGTTAAGATTGCTTCTGGAATTGATGTGTTTACAGATGACCACATTACTACTGATGAAATCTAGGTGAAATATTTTGACTGAGAAAAAAACTCCAAAACAAATTGTAGAATTACTTGATAAATATATTATTGGCCAAAACGAAGCTAAAAAGTCTGTTGCTGTTGCATTATATAATCGCTATCGTAGATTGCAACTACCAAAACAAATGCAACAAGATATTACGCCAAAAAACATGTTAATGGCAGGGCCTACTGGTGTAGGTAAGACCGAAATTGCACGTCGACTTGCTAAAATTGTCGATGCACCTTTTGTAAAGGTTGAAGCAACTAAGTTTACTGAGGTTGGTTACGTTGGACGTGATGTTGAATCAATGGTTCGTGACCTAGTTGAAGAAGCAGTTCGAATGGAAGAAAAAGATCAATTTGAACATGTTAAAATGCAAGCTACTAAGAAAGCTAATAATCGTCTAGTGAAGTTAATTGTGCCCGGAATTAAGCGTGAAAACCGTGAAAATTCCATGCAACAAATGATGCAAATGCTTTCCGGTAACTTCAACATGAATCAACCTCAAGATAATGAAGAAGTAACTGATGATATTCGTAATGAACGTCTTAGCGTAGCTGATCAACTTAATAAGGGATTACTTGAGAATCGTGAAGTTACCATCGAAGTAGAACAAGCTCCAAAGGTAAACCCAATGGGCGATATGATGGGCCAAATGGGAATTGACATGTCAAGTTTGATGGGTGACCTAATGCCTAAGAAGACTGTTAAGCGTACATTAAAAGTATCAGATGCACGTGAAGTTTTAATTCAAGAAGAATCAAAGAAGTTAATTAACTACGATTCTCTCTACCAACGTGCAATTGAGCGTACTCAACAAAATGGTATTATCTTTATCGACGAAATTGACAAGATCACTGCTGGTAACAAGAAGACCTCTGGTGAAGTTTCTCGTGAAGGTGTACAAAGAGATATCTTACCAATTGTTGAAGGTTCAACTGTTTCAACTAAGTATGGTCCTGTATCTACTGACCACATCCTCTTCATTGCAGCGGGTGCTTTTGCCGAAAGTAAGCCAAGCGATTTAATTCCAGAATTGCAAGGACGTTTCCCAATTCGTGTTGAATTAAATGCCTTGACTCAAGAAGACTTTGTTAAGATCTTAAAGGATCCACAAAACTCACTTTTGAAGCAATATATTGCACTTCTTAAGGCTGATGGTATTAAATTAGTCTTTACTCAAGAAGCAATTGATCGAATTGCTCAAATAGCTTTTGAAGTAAATCAGGGAACTGACAATATTGGTGCACGTCGTTTAGCAACTATTTTAGAAAAATTACTTGAAGATGTTCTTTACGAAGGACCAGACATGAATATGGGTGAAATCACTATTACTCAGAAGTATGTTGATCAAAAATTGAGTGATATAATTATTAATAAAGACTTAACAAAATTTATTTTGTAATTTTAGTAGATAAAGAGAAGTTAAATTATGGATTATCAATTAAAGAATAATTTTTTAACAGTAACACTTTCTGATAAGGGTGCTGAAATTCAAAGTGTTAAAGATGTAAATAGTGGTCGAGAATACATGTGGCAGGCAGATCCCGAAATTTGGGGACGGCATGCTCCGGTTTTATTCCCAGTAGTTGGACGTTTAAAGGATGATCAATATACTTATGATGGTAAAACTTACCATATGGGACAACATGGTTTTGCTCGGGATGCACAATTTACTGTTGAAGAACAAGATGATAAGCACATTGTTTTTCTTCTAACTTCTAATGAAGATACTAAAAAAATGTATCCATTTGATTTTGAACTGAGAGTATCTTACAGTTTAATGAATAATTTGCTGGAAGAACACTTTACAGTAACTAATACTGATACTAAAGAAATGATCTTTGGTATTGGTGGCCACCCAGGTTTTAATTTACCAACTGATAATGGGTTGAATAAGAATGATTACTACTTTAAGTTTGATCCTTCAATGGACCATGTGAAGATTCCTTTAAAGGCACCATACCTTGACTGGGAAAATCGTTCTTTGCTCGCAACTGATTCGATGTTTGAAATTAGTGATGAATTATTTAAGGATGATGCCTGGGTCTTTGAATTAAAGCAACCTAACAAGATTTCTATTAGAACTGATAAGAGTGACTATCACATTAATGTCAAAATGGAAAATGCACCATTTGTGGGTTTGTGGTCACAATATCCTAAGACTGGCAACTATATCTGTATTGAACCATGGTGGGGCATTGCAGATACTTTAGATAGTGATGGTAAACTAGAACATAAACGTGGCATGAACCATCTTGCTCCAAGTGAAGTTTGGGAGAATGGTTTTACAATTGCGTTTCATGATAAAGCTAAGTAATTAAGATAAATAAGACTTTGGTTGAAAGATCAAAGTCTTATTTTGTATACAGGTGAAAAAATGAAGATTGGATATTTAAAAAATTTAGGTAGACATGAGTTGGAACAGGCAGCAGGTAAATGGCAAACTTTACATAAAGACGAAAAGGTGAGTTTAGAGCCTGTTTCATATGATGAGATTGAAGTTAAGATTCAAAACAATGAGTTAGATGCAGTCTTAGTTAATTCAAGGCATACTATCTATCAGCAACTAGCTACTTATCCGGTTGATGAGGTTGCTTTAGTGGCCCTGGTGCAAGCGGGTAATTTTAATAAATATCAACAAACTGTTGAAGTGAGTGATTTAAAGAATTTGCCTTGCATTATGGTAGCAGGAGTAGAGGAAGAAAAGAGTGAATACCACTATTTAAAAGATGTTCTTCAAGTTGATAGTGATTTACTTGCGGTTGAAACCTTAGGAGAAGCAATTTTAATGGTTGAATCTGGATCTGGCTACTTAATTATGAATGAAAAAACAGCCACCCATATTGAGAATGACCAAGTACAAAAGTTGTTCTTGTTGCGAGATGGAAAACAATTCACTGAAGAATATGCTTTTATTGCTAAACCAGAAGATCAGCGAGTAGAAGAATTGAGCAAAATATTAAAAGAAGATAGCAATTAAAAGTAAAATAATTATGTAAAGCTATGAAATAATATTACTTAAAAACTCTAGTGCAAAACTAGAGTTTTTTTATACCTTGGCGTATACAAGTTCCCATTATGGTGGGAATTTTGTTAAAATAGAATATATGTTCTAGAGAGGGTGAAAAGAAGTGCTAACTAGGTCACATCGAATTTGCAGTATTGCAATCGTGGAACTAAGCTTATTATTAACTAATCGTCTATTGATCGATCCAGTTAACAACATTATTATTCTGGCTGCGACTGCGATTGGCGCTTCTTTACCTGATATTGATGAATATAACAGTTCTGCAAGCAAGAAGTCAGTGATCAATTTTAGTCTTTTTCTTAAACATCGTGGGATTACTCATTCTTTCCTTGGCTGGGCCATTTTTTCTGGTGGTCTATATTATTTAATGAATAAATTTATTCCTATTCATATCAACAACTTAACTTCTCAGAATTATTGGAGTGCGCTTTGGTTTGGGCTAGTAATTGGCTATTTTTTGCATCTAGTTGAAGATAGTTTCAGTAAGCAAGGAGTAGAGTGGCTAGCGCCATTCTATAAGAAAAAGAGAAAATCACCAATTCATTATAAGGTTGGAGGTTGCTTTGAGAACTTTTTAACTATGATGTCTTATTTAGCAGTAATTATGATGACTTTTTATTGGATTTGGCTTTCTTTGACACCTGCGACACAAGTCTTTTTGTTTTGAAAAGTAGACTTAAGCCTGTAAGATAGGTACTGGGGGGAAGATTCCAAGAGAGGAGTCCTGAATATGTCCCAATTATTAGTAATAGCCGGTTTAATCGGTATTTTGTATGGTGCAGTTGAGCTTAAAGCCCAGCCAATTCCAGTTGAAAATGACACAGTTCATAAAGGACGTTAATTGACCTAGATGACCAAGAGTTAAAATTGCTCTTGGTCATTTTTAGTTTAACCAGTATACTGGTAGAAAGAAGAATATTAAAGGATATGAAGTATGGATTCGAATGAATTAATTTTTACTAAATTAGAAAATAAACGTTTACGTTATAATTTGCTTGC
Organism: Lactobacillus sp. UMNPBX19; assembly: GCF_002553805.1. Taxonomy (NCBI): domain Bacteria; kingdom Bacillati; phylum Bacillota; class Bacilli; order Lactobacillales; family Lactobacillaceae; genus Lactobacillus; species Lactobacillus sp. UMNPBX19. The sequence goes on along the minus strand of NZ_PCYR01000004.1, from coordinate 4,084 downwards.
GGACATCTTGCTAATTCTTGGAGGCATTTTAATGTTTAGACAGCCTCCAATGAGTCTTTTATTTCAATTACTTGGAGCCGGCTTAATTATTATTGGAACCGTATTTACTTTTTTATCATTTCGAGTAAGGACTAGTAAGCAATATCATGACCTATCTTTATTAGTTAAAAATGAGCCAAGCAGTTTTAAGGAGGTCGTTAATTTATTTGGAGCAAAGTTAACTGCCTTAGCTTTGTTTGTGGGAATAGGTCTGATAGCATTAGCAATTTGCTTTTTCTTTTTACTTAGTCGATCTTGGATTAAAGCTTTATTGTTTTTCTTAACATTTGAGACTGTAATTGATTTTAAAGATTTTATGAATAATATCACAAAATTGAAGGATGAAAGTACAATTTAGGCTTTCATCCTTTTTATATCAATAAAAATATTTGTGATTTTATGAGCATATTATTTTACTTTAATTATTGGATTGGATATTATAGTAATATAAGAATTTTGCTTTCGAGAAAGAATCACTTTAAAACACTATATGATTGCTTATTCTGTAAATTTTCCTGGGTGGGAATAAGCAATTAAACTGGAGCTGATTAACTGTTAACCAAAATATAGAAATTTATAGAAGAAGATGGAAAAATTAGCTTATTTAGAAAGCTAAACATGGAAAATAAGCTTTAATTCAATACTTACTTGTTTTGCTTTCCTTCCTTAGATAAACTTATGTTTGTATTTTAGGAGGTGAAGCAATGATTAAAACTCAAGTAGTTAAGCTAAAAGTTAATAAGACCATGCAAAAGCATCTCGATGCTTTATGCGACTATCGCAGATATTGCTGGAATAAAGGGCTCGAAACTTGGCAATTAATGTATGAAGCATATACCTTGAACAAGCAAGATAATCCAAGTCCCAATGAACGCAGAGTCCGTGATGAACTAGTTGCTTATAAAGCAGATTGGCAATATGGTTTATCTGCTAGATGTTTGCAATTAACTGTTAAAGATTTAGCCAATGCTTGGAAGAACTTCTTTAATAAGTCACAACCTGATTGGGGAATGCCTAGTTTTAAATCTAAGAAAGATCCCAGACAAGGCTTTAAAACTGACAGAGCTAAGATTGTGAACGGTAAACTTCGACTTGATAAACCTAGAAGTGTCTCAAAAGAAGATTGGTTTGATTTGTCTAGTTATGAGGCCTTAAAGATGAGTGAAGTTAAAGTAGTAAGTATCTTCAAAGAAAAAAACGCTTATTATGCGGCTCTTCCCTATGAAGAAAAGATTGAATATAAATCTAAAACTCATCAAAAGACAGCAGTTGATGTCAATGTCGGTCACTTTAATTACACAGATGGACAAATCAATGTTTTGCCAGCTAAATTGCAAAAGCTTTATAAGCGTATCAAACATTATCAAAGAATGTTAGCACGTAAAAGAGAAGTTAACGGTAAGTTAGCTACAAAATCATATAATTACTATGTAGTGAGAACCAAACTGCAAAGAGATTATCGCAAAGTAGCTAATATTCAAAATGATCTTTTACAGAAGTTTACTACTAACCTCGTAGATGATTACGACCAAATTGTAATTGAAGATTTAGCAGTTAAAGAAATGATGATGACGCATGTAGCTTCAAAAGGTATGCAACGATCATTATTTAGCAAATTCAGGCAGATATTAACTTATAAGTGTGATTGGTATAGCAAAGAATTAATCTTGGCTGATAAAACATACCCATCAACTCAAAGATGTGCTGAGTGCGGCTATGTCAAAAAAGGTGATGAAAAAATCACTTTGCAAGGCAATAAAAAGCATGGTACAAAACATAATGAGTATATTTGTTATGAGTGTGGCTATAGTAATGATCGAGATGAAAATGCGGTTTTAAACCTTTTAGCTTTAGCAAAATAAAGAAAATAAACAGGGCTGGCTAGGCCCTTAAGCTGTACGAGCTAGTCAATGTGATTACTCCTAGATTGGAATATCAGAATACTAGTGAAGACGACAGTAAATGAAACAAAGAAAGGAAAAAATATATCTTTCTGATATGTAGAAAATTCGTATTCTTCTACATATTTCCATGTTTTGTATAGCAGGTATTTTTATTGATAAGTATTGTTAAGAGTAAATCATTTGGTCTTGCAGCTGCAATGACTTTAATTTGTTCCGTGGCAGGTATTTTTATAGCAAAATTACCCTATGTTAACTTGATTGGTGCGTTGGTAATTGCACTTTTATTGGGAATTTCACTGCAGGTTTTACCAGTTGGGGTAAGAGAAGAAGCAGCACCAGGGATTGGTTTTATTTCTAATAAGTTTTTGAGATTAGGAATCATTTTACTGGGTTTTAGACTTAATCTTACTAAGCTAGCTGATGCTGGTATTAAAACAATTTTAGTTGCAATGCTAGGGGTAAGTGGAACGATTGTTTTGACTTACTGGCTTAGTAAAAAATTTGGGGCAGAAGATGAACTAGCAGTGTTATCAGCTTGTGGCTGCGGAATTTGTGGAGCAGCTGCTGTAATGGGCGTTTCCCCTCAAATTGAGAGTAGAGATGAAGAACGTAAAAGAGAAAACGAGGTACTTGCTGTTGCTGTAGTTTGTGTGATGGGAACAGTATTTACACTCTTAGAAATTGTGATTAAACCAATGCTTGGGTTAACAGATTCACAATTTGGTATTGTTGCTGGTGGATCTCTTCATGAAATTGCCCATGCTATTGCAGCTGGTAGTGCTTTTGGTGAAGCAAGTTTAGATAGTGCGTTAATTATGAAATTATCACGTGTTTTACTGTTAGCACCAGTTGCTTTAATAATTGGATACTGGTACCAAAGAAGACTGGTAAAAGAAAGTGCGCAAGATCATACACAAGCACCTAAGAAATTACCAATTCCTTGGTTCTTAGGCGGATTTGTTTTAACCAGTATTTTAGGTACTTTCTTACCATTCCCACCAGTAGTTTTAGATGGCTTAGTTCAAGCAGCATATGTCTTTTTGGGGATGGCAATGGCCGCTTTAGGTATTTCAGTTAACTTCAGTGTTATCTTCAAACGTGGTGGTACCGTATTTGGGGCTGCTGCAATTAGTTCTACTTGCTTGATGATCTTCATGATTATTATGAGTAAGTTATTCTTTTAAATTAATGATAAAAAGCCGATTGCTTCTCTACCAAGCAATCGGCTTTTTTACATTTGATCATATTTACTCCATTGATCCTGCAATTTTTCAATTAAAGGCATAAGACAAGTTTGGTTTTGCTTTAAGTAGCAAGCATAGAACTTTTGATGAGCCACCTCATCTGATAAGGGACGAGCGGAACGGTTATTAGGAAGATTATTACCCCATTATGAATCTAAACTAGTTAAATTAATAGTAAAGAAGGGGAGGACGGAATACTGTAAGATTTCGCTATAATCTGTTGACTCATCTTGGAAGATTATTTTGCTATCAGGAATTTCATCATGATAAATCTGGGTCCAAAAACCGATGTTAGCAGGGCTTAAAATCATTTTTCCTTTTAGCATTCTAAATGATAATTCTGAATTTTCATTAAGCTTACATTCGGTAGGTAAGTTAACTGACATGGATTCTGTACCTAAATAAGTAGAGGTAATATCACGATCTTCAATAGGAAAATTAAATGGTAGTGATGGTAGGGTTGATAACAAGTCATACCTTTCATTGCAGTATCTTGTTAGTGGGTGTAACAGTACTTGTCGTGTTTTGAAGATTAACGGCAAAAATGCACAGTATTCAAAGCTCCATGAAAATTCGCAAGTTGATAAAGCTCTCATTAAGTTTGTGTGGAATAAGTGATGTGTTTATACAAGCAATAAAACCAGCAATGCTTTTAATTGACCATGACCAGTATTTTATTGAACAAGTTGCCGATAAAAGAATTAAATTAGCAAACTAAACCATATTAAAAAATGGATAGGGGAAAGAAACCTATCCATTTTTATTTAGTTATGTGAAAAAAATGATTAATTAAAATTCAAATTTTCTTGTAAAAATAGGGTGAGTACGGTGGTCTAAGTAGGTGTAGTGACCCTCGAAATTCGGACACGGATTTCGGGGGTTTTCTTATGACCAAAT
>NZ_PCYR01000049.1:0-4486 GCF_002553805.1 Lactobacillus sp. UMNPBX19 | reverse complement strand
CCTTCTTTTGATCGGCTGACAAGTTGGTCAGCTGCTCAATATTTTGGTCAGCTTGCTGCTGAGTATTTGCTAAACCATTCAATCCAGTTTGTGCATTCTCAATAGCTTGAGAAAGATCCTTAACAGTTGTTAAGTCAGCATTCCTACCATTTGTTGCATCAGTAACAGCTTGACCGTTCTTGATTGCATTATCTAAAGTAGACTTCTTATCAGGATCGGCTTCATCATACGCAACAGTTCCATGAGTTGCTTCACCATCAGTAATAGCCTGCTTTAGAGTACCCATGGCTCGATCCAATGTACTTGCATCTTGCTTTGCTTGATTCATGGTATTTAAATCAGTAGCTTGATCAATTGCTGCTTCAGCTGCTTGCTTTTGGGCGTTATTCAAATGCGTTAAGTTTTCGATCGTAGCCTTGGCACCATTGCGATCAATTTTTACATAAATATAGACATCGTGATCACTTTTTGAAAAAGTACCCTTTATATTTGGACTAGTACCAACTAATACATATCCTTCTGGAATCTTAGCGTTAGTAGCATAATCATAAGTCGTCTTCCCAATATTTCCAGTATAAGTTAGAGGATTCATTTTTTGACCACTAATAGGATCAGTTGCAGGTACACCATCGCCAGGAGCATATTGACTATCGTCTGTATCCTTAGTTACATCGATATAATGAACACGAAGTTGACTTTTACCTTCTTCACCAACTTTTTGGTAGTAGTAAACCATGGCAGCATCAACATTGTTGATGCGATTATTGTAGGTGTAGCCTTGACCACCTGCCGTAAAGCTCATTGAATCATTGTTATCGTCATGGCCTAAAATTTTACTTGCACTAGCACCAAGAGGTTGTCCCTTGTAATATGCAGTTGCTCTTACAGTACCATTAGTATCAATAACAGTTTGTTTTACATAAACATCATCGGTAATGTATTGCGTATAAGTTTTACCTACCTCATAAGGCGCAATAATACCATCTTCGTACGACAAGCCTAGGGTCTTAGGGCTGCTTACTAAAGTATAGCCATCAATTTTTGGCGCATCGCCATTAATCTTAAAGCCTTGATAACCAAAGCCACTAATTTCCATTGGTTGAAGAATGTCTTTTCCAGTTGCTTGGTCCACGTATCTAACCTTGGTCGAAGTTTCTTGTGGGATCGCACTTGCCCAGAAACCGATTGACTTCGTTTTGGCCGCCTCATCATTTTGTTCGTAAGTATTAGAGCCGTACGTAGGGTCCAATAAGCCCCCATCAAAGACTGGCAACAGCCCATAGCCGTCTGTAAGGCGGCCACTTAACTTAACTGAGAAGGAGTCACCATAGTTATGGAAAATTAAATCATGGGTACTGCCACCGAACCCACCGACCCCAGTATATTGCTCTTTGGTGCTATCCCCGGGCTTAATCGTCGTCGTGGAAGTTTTTTGCCTACCAGTGTGAATCGTGTAGCTGTACAGTGTTTTATCACTTGAAGCTTGGCTCCGCGCTAACAGGATTACCCGGTGATATTGTTCACTAAAATCAACGTACGCCGCAAAGAAATACTTGTCGGGATGGCTGGTAATGATCCCCGGATTTGAAGTTGTCCCAAAAATCGTATCCAGCGTATTACCAGGATAATCTGGGCTAAAGATAGTCTCCCCCTTGGCCACCGTCTTATCGACCCATGTCTGGCCATCTCTGCCGTGGAGCATGTAATCGTATAGCAACGGTTGTTTCACTGGGGTATACGTCTGTGGCAACGTCGTGTCAGTCCCACTATTTGTTAACCTAGCTAAATTGGTAAACAGCATTGCCGCTTGGGTCGCTGGAAGCGTAGTGTCAGTCCCACTATTTTTTAACCTAGCTAAATTGGTCAACAGCATTGCCGCTTGGGTCGCTGGAAGCGTAGTTTCATCCACCGTCACGGTTTGATCACTTGAAGCCGGTGCACCAGCCGCACTGGTGTTTGAAGTCTGGTTAGCCGATACCGTCCCCGCTTGGCTGGCCGGTGAGGAGGTCGCATTGCCCGAGTTTGCCGACTCTGATCTCTGACTGGCCGCAGTCGCTGACGAACCAGACGCGCCCGAGCCAGCGCTACCTTGCGTCTTTGGTGCAGATTGTAAGGTTGTCGTAGCTTCTGTAGAATTATTAGCTGTTGCATCGTTACTTGCACTATTTTGTTGAACTTTTCCTGTTGCACTAGCTGCTTTCTGAGTATCAGTTTGTTCAGTAGCTACATCATTGTTTGTTGTAGCTTTGTTGATAGCTTCTTTTGCTTTATCTGCTGCATCAGTAGCTGCTTGGTTCAACTTGTCTTTAGTAGTTTGATCAATATTGGTTGCTCCATTAATTTCGCTATTCTTCTTGTTAAGAGCAGCATCGATGGCCTTATTAGCATCATTTTGACTATCAGGCACTTTCACTGCACCAATTGCATTAATACCCTTAGTTTGTTCAGCAGTTGGCAATACAACTGTTGAAGGTTGTTTGGATTTTTCAACGCTTTCTGTGGTTGCTGCCTTTACAGAATGATTTGTAAAGTTAATTCCAAAAATGGTTACTCCTAATAATACGGAAGCCACACCAACGTTAAGCTTACGTAAACTATAACGCGGTGTCCGCTTAGTTTCCGAAAAATCTAATCGTTTCGTTGTAATCTCCCCTCCAAAAGTTCAATGCTAATTAGTAGTTAATAATTTAAAAAATGAAACTAATTAATATACACGAAAAATAATTATTAAAACTTATATCCTTACAAACAACTAAGGCAATTTAATAAATCACTTTCGTTATTATAATACCACAAATCCAAACTACCGATATCAAATAATATCTTATTTTTATAAATAAAATTTTTAGACCAATTTTTCTATACCTTTACGCGTGGTGCTAGTTAAATCGTTTTAGTTAACAAAAAAAGTCCAATCTTGTTAGACTCGACTTGTAAACATATTAATAGAAAAGAGTCTGACTAGATTGAACTACCCTAAGCTTAAGCGTTTTTCTCATCCTAACACAAGTTAGTTTTAGTCGTTTAAATATAATTTGTCGCTGTTTGTACAAACTTTATGCCCCAGATGCATTAAAGCAAGACGGAATATCAATCTATGTAAAATATCTGACAGTTCTATTCTGGCCTTGCTTATTTGGCAGGCTTCATTGGGCGTTGAATCTCAAAGAAGATTTTGTGAAAAGCTTGTTAATTTATCTCACTCTCGCTTTAATCGCAGAGCACGCATGCTTTTGCCATTGATCTATTTAATTCGACGTGGCCTTAATGAGGAAGTAGATCTGTCAGGCGACATTTTTATTATTGATAGCTTTCCTGTGCCAGTCTGTCAGCCAATTCGCAATCGTCGAGCAAAGATATTTCGCGGCTATGCCGATATTGGCTATAAGGCAACCAAAAAAATCTATTATTATGGTTTTAAGGTTCACGCTATTGTTAGCGACGACGGCTATTTGCTAGATTATATCGTAACCAAGGCCTCAGTTCATGATGCTAATGAAACAGTAGAACTGATTACTAACGCTCATCCTGACAATCGTTACCTTTTGGGCGATGAAGGATATTTGGGCAAAAACCTGCATCAACGCTTAGAGCAAATGGGCTATACGCTTTGGACACCATATCGTAAAAATATGAAGAATGCTCAAAAGCACAATAAGCACTATTTAATAGCACTCAGAAGGACCATCGAGAGTGATTTTTCGCTTTTGTCTTACTACAACGCTGAAAATAATCGAGCTAGAAGTTTTGCAGGTTTTCAAGAGAGACTCGAAGTTGCCATTTTAGCTTATAATATGGCATATTGTCTAGAACGATTTAACTAGCACCACGCGTAAATTATATATTTTTTATTTCGAGACTGTAAAATGTTTTGTGTAAGGATGAATGATTCCTTAAAGTTATTTCTTCAAGGCGGGAGTTATTCGATGGGTGGTAAGAACCATTCTTCCAATATTGCAATTTGTCCCCATTTCAGGGGAGTTATTTGTCCCACGATTTTTCTCGTTGGGAATTCAAAGAAAAACACGTCAATCCTTTAAAAGCGCAACAGCTATATAAGCTCGAGCGCTTTTTTCTTTGCGGTTCTTTTTAAAACGCTCGTCTTCCTCGACGGGCCTCGAGTTCCCACATCCAAACAAGTACCACATCCAAACCAAGCCTCAAACAAGCCAAACAAACCAAGTCAAACCCAAAAGCCAACGTATACCTCGAAGAATCCCGCACGCCCAGCATACACGAGACCCGGTCTGCGCTGCTTTCGCAGCTTGCCCGTCCCTCGATTGCCGTAATATTCCAAGCGCTCCAGATTTTGCACATATAATAGAAGAAAAAAATCAAATTTTACGTCCAAGCGCCTCGCAACGCGCCCAATTTTAGAACAGTGTTTCGCATCTTTATTTGTTTAGTCATCTATAGTGCTACTATTAATCTATGTTAGAAAATATTGGTTAAATATATCCACTTTATTTTATTTGAATACATTTTC
>NZ_PCYR01000048.1:0-5065 GCF_002553805.1 Lactobacillus sp. UMNPBX19 | reverse complement strand
TAAGAGTTGGATTGATCGTCTTTTGGTATCTGAAAGTTAGTTTTTTCCCAGACACTTTTTTAGGATATAGATAAAAATTAATGAAGGGCTGCAGCTTTTTGGGCCTGCATTTTTTCTTCCAGTTGCTTTTGTAATTTTTTCATATCTTTAGTTGAAATGACTTTCCAGTTTGATGGAATGGTAAAAATATATTTTCTCTGTTTGAGTTCATTATTATGACTAAAGACTCCAAACATAATTCGACTAAAATTATCTCGGTGAACATATCGAGTGGTTTCTATTTGAAGATTGGCTTGCGCACTATGTTTAATTTCGGTCGATACCTTATCAAGTTTAATAGCTTTTGGCTTCTTTTGTTCATCGCTAGTTTTATATAAGTACACTTTTTCTGTACCATTACCTAGAGGTTGATAAAGTAGAAGGGGAAGATTGGGATTAGCACTTGAGACGAGATTTTGTTTACTTATTTGTGTCTCAGTCTTCATTCCCCAGTGATTATAGTCATGTGCAACAATCCCCAGAATACAAAGTGATGTAACAATTAAAGAAAGCCAGGAGATTATAGTATGTCCTTTACCAGGGATGACGTTGAAGTAAATAAATAAAATTGCTGCTAAGATTAAAATTACGATTATCATTATCCATTCACCTCTTCTTGATTTTCACGGGCACGGTTACCTTTCTTGAGGAAGAAAGCAAGAACCAAAGCAATTAAGGCAAAGACAATGCTCATGGCAAATGAAGCATGGAACCCATCTAAAGTAGCATTAATAGCTTGATTTTTATATTGAAGTGGTAAAGTTTTTAGTAATTCTTTACTTGGCATATTGTTGTTAGTCGTGGTAGTTAAAACAGAGACTAAAATGGCAGTACCAATTGAACTTAAAACCTGTCTAAAGGTATTGTTTACTGCAGTTCCGTGTGAAATCTTGTCTAAAGGTAATGAGTTCATCCCAGAAGTGGTAACATTCATCATAACTAAGGCTACTCCGACCATTCTGATTGCATATAAAACGATAATCATGGTATAGGAACTTTGCTCAGTCAAAAATACAAATGGGATTGTACCTAATGTTAGAAGGGTCATTCCCGTAATGGCCATCTTGCGGGCACCATATTTATCAAATAAACGTCCCGTAATTGGTGACATAATTCCAATCATTAGGGCACCTGGCAAAAGCATTAAACCTGAATGAAATGCAGATACTCCCCGTAAGTTTTGAATATATAAAGGTAGCACCATCTCTATACCAACCATGGCCAAATTTGTAATACCACTAAGGGCTGCGGCTAAAGAAAATTCAAAGTGTTTGAACACAGTAATATCTAAGAAAGGATCTGACATTTTCAATTGACGAAGACCGAAGAGGATGACAAATACTATCCCTACACCAATAAACATTAGAATTTCTGGATTAGTCCAACCTTTGTTGCCGGCCTCGGAAAAACCGTAAAGTAAGCTCCCAAATCCAACAGTAGAAGTGGTTACAGATAAAATATCAATTTTTTCTTTTTTAGTAGGGAGTACATCTTTAATTAAAAAGAAAGCTAATATAATAACCACGCCAGCAATTGGGGCAATAATACTAAATAAGTAGCGCCAAGAAAGATTATCAACGATCCATCCAGATAAAGTTGGACCGATGGCAGGAGCCAAGCCGATAACAATACCAACAGTTCCCATGGCAGCTCCACGTTTATTAGCTGGAAAGATAGAAAGCATAATGGTTTGAAGAAGAGGCATCGTGACTCCAACGCCTAATCCTTGAATAATTCTACCAGCAAGTAAGGTTCCAAAGTTTGGTGCAATTGCTGCAATAACTGTTCCAATAAAGAAAACAGACATTGCACTCAAGTACATTTTTCTTGATCCAAAGCGATTGATTAACCATGCGGAAATTGGGATCATTACTCCGTTAACTAGCAAAAATGCTGTTGAAAGCCATTCAGCAGTTGCAGTACTGATATGAAAGGAACGCATTATGGAAGGTAGAGCAGTAGCAAGCAATGTCCCGTTTAACACGGTACAGAAAGAACCAACAATTAAAACTAGTACCAGTAAGTTTCGATTATAGGACTTTCCATGAATATCGGTGGGTTGTTTATCCATTTTGAAGATCCTTTCTAAATTATTAATATTAAAATTTAACTATAAAAACTATAGTCTTAAAGAAAATAATTGTCAAATAATCTTACAAACATGTAATTATCTTTGACATATATGTTGCTAAAACTGTCATAAGATTTTAAACTAGAGTTGAGATTATGATATTTAAGGATAAAAAAATGGAAGCAAAAAAGGTATTTCATGATGTGTTTCAAAATATTGAAGTTGGAATAGGCGAAGTAAGTAAAACTGTTGGTGTTTCCCAAAGACAGTTACGGTATTGGGAAGAAAAGGGATATATTAAGCCGGTCGATGATAATCAAAGTGGAGTTAGAAGATATACTCTTTCAACTTTATATTTAATTATTTTTATTAAAACTCAACTTGATCAGGGATTTACTTTATCTGCAGCCTTTGAGCGCTCAAAAGATATTAAAGTAAAAAGTAAAATTGTGAGAAACTTTTTTAAACATACTTTTAATGATGTAACTATTACGGATGCAGATAAAGCGTACGGTGAGATCGACTTGGGAGAACTTTTAGTGCAAGATGGTCAAAAGTATCATTTTAAAGGTGTAGTCGATGAGCATGGTCGATATCTAAAAATTGATAAATAAAAAATGAAGTATCCATTTATAGATACTTCATTTTTAGGACAAGTCGATATTAAAGTTATATATAATGATTAGTAATTATTTATGAATTATTTGCTAAAGCCAGCTTCATACCGAACATTAGCGGATGGTTTTAATGACCATCCCGTAACCTTACTGTTAACTGCAGTAACCGAGTAAGCTCCACTAGTTGGAACGACGTAAGCTTTACTGTACATCCATCTTTGCCATTAATGGAATTTTTGTACTCGATAATTTTTATCAAAAGATTTGGCAGAATCAATTTCATCTAAAAGTTTAGTATTAGTTGGAGACACAAAGCGGGCAAAGTTATATGGCATTTTTTCACCATAAAATACGCTTGGAGAAGGGTCACCGGCGGCGCCCCAACTTCTTTCAAGTACATCAATTTTTGGATCACTAGATTTAACTGCGGCAACCCAGCGATTAAATTCCATTGGGCGACCGCCAAGAAACTTAACGTTTAGGCCGGCTTTTTTCCATTGCTGGATATAGTTGCGCCAGATAGCTTCGCTGTTTTCGCCTGATCCACGCACAGCTATATTAATTACTAGAGGCTTACCGTTAGGCTGACGTCTGTAAAGGGCACCAGGGGCTTTTTTGTAGCCAGCTTTATCTAATAATTCATTAGCTTTATTTAAATTATAAGAATAAGTTGGGATGTTTTTATCTTAATATGGCGTAAATTGTGACGGAATTAGTGAGTTAACTCTGAATTTTAAGCCATGATAAAAACGATTATTAATAACACCTACATTCATAGCATAAGCCATTGCTTTTCTTAAGGCAGGGTTGTTCATTTTAGCATGAGGATTTTCTACATTTTTTCCTAGTTTTTGATCCCATTTACCAACTTTAAAGGCTAGGTAGTTGTAGCTGAGAGTCTTTTTGTCAACGGAATTAACTCCCTTGGTATTTTTGACTTGTAGCCATTGAGAGTCTAAAACACTGGCTACATCAAATTTGTGGCTTTTGATTGCTTGGGAAACATTTGAATTAGTAATATTTGACATGTAGATGTGAGCAAAATTATGTTTTTCACGCCAATAATACGGATTTCTAGACCAGCTAGTTGACTGACCCTGAACTGTCTTATCCATCTTGTAAGGACCAAAGTAGAGGGGATGCTTTCTAACTTGATCACTAGATACTAATTTTTCGAATGGTACTTTTTTCAAATAGTGATAAGGAGCGGCATGTTCCCAGTAAAAACCACTAGCAGCATTTAGCATTGCTGGTTTTAATTCTTTGAAATGAAGAATTAAGGTCTTCCCGTTAGGACCATCAGGCATTTCAATTCCAGAAATCTCTTTGACTTTTCCTTGATGATATTCAGCCATACCTTTAATATTTTCTAATGAAGAAGTATATTGAGTAGTTTGAATCTTAGGATTGGCAAGAATTTCATAAGAGTACTCTAGATCTTTGGCAACTACCGGTTTACCATCTGACCAGCGAACTTTGTCCTTTACCTTGATTTTATCTGTATTATCGTGATGATTTAATTTTAACGTGGCAGCTCCTTTATCAGTAATTTGATATTGATCATTGATTGAAAACAGCGACTCATCTCTCGGAGCGGCAGCCTCTACATCGGGACTGGTATCAGCAATTTCTGAGAGAAAAATTCCAGTAAAAGGTGATTCGTTTTCTAGTGCATAGGTAAGAGTGCCAACTTTTTTAATGGCTTTCTTGGGGACATTCTGAGAAAACTTGATTGTCTGATTACTGGAATCAGTTTTCTTAGCACCACAAGCAGTTGCGAATATCGTAAGAGAGCTTGCGAGAGTTACATACAGCAGTTTGGACTTTGACATCTTCATATAGAATCTCCTTTCGTCAAAAATCCACTAACAGCATGATTAAGAAAACAAAAAGACGCCCTATTAGATCGAATTGATCCAATAGGGCGTCTTGTCGCTGTACCACTTATTTTTACTAGAAAACTAGTCTTTAATTAACGTACGGTTCAATACAGGAGAACGATACGCCGTCGCTATAAAGGGCTGTCCCTTAAACCACTCTAAATCGTAGTTTACGCTCAAAGGTGATTTTCATTAAGAATCTATCTATTTCTTCACACCAACCAGCAATTCTCTGAAAGATGAGTTCCTAATTACTTTTCCTTATCAAAGCTGTTTGATAATAATGTTTGTGACCATAATATTATGCCGTTTTGAAAATAAGTCAACATCAAATTATATTTTTCTTGTTTTTAATATAATTTTTTATTCGCAAATTGCAATAATAAATTGAACACTTTTAGTTAAGCTGCTTGATAGATTAGATCTAATTCTCTTTCAAAGATTTCATCTGGTGTATG
>NZ_PCYR01000047.1:0-5669 GCF_002553805.1 Lactobacillus sp. UMNPBX19 | reverse complement strand
AAAGGAAATCATCGTTCTTTTTTCATGTCTTAGGAATTAGTTTTTTCCCAGACACGTTGGAGAAGATTTATTAATTACATTAGTAAAGTTAATTTATGATCGAATGAGCAACAAATTTCGTGAGATCTTTGATCAATTAGATTGGCATTTTGAAGCATGGGGTGTATCAATAAATAAAAATTCTAAGAATGCAATTGAGAAAACTGATTTACGAATTGTTTTGGAAAAAGTGCTTAAACAATTAAAAGAGAAAGGGATAAAAGTTTTAGTAACACTTGATGAAGCACAATCTACGCCTGAGGTAAAGCAATTGGCGGCAACTTATCAATTAATGAGAAGAGAAAAATATAATATTTCTCTGGTTATGACTGGATTGCCCTCGGAAGTTTCAGAATTACAAAATGATAATGTACTGACATTTCTTTTGAGAAGTGGGAGACTTACATTAACACCCGTGGCTGCTTTTTAGAAATGTATATGTAAAAGTCTATAGTTCATTATTATCAAAAGATCGCGAATTCGTTCAGGCAATGGTAGAAAGTGATAAAGAAAAAGTGCCAATTAAAGACATTATGACTAAGATGGATAAACCTAAAAATTATATTTCTATTTATCGGCGTCGATTAATTGATGATCAGGTTATCTTTAGCAAAGAACGTGGTTATGTTGAATTTACATTGCCATATTTTGCTGATTTTGTCGCTGAATTTGGTAACATGTACTAAAAAAAGCTTGAAGCATGGGGATTGCTTCAAGCTTTTTGTTATTAGAGAATATTATTTTCAATGTAAGTAAGAACACCTTGTTCATTATTGGAAGTAGTTGTATGATCTGCAACTTTTAAAACTGCTGGATCCGCATTTGACATCGCTACGCCATCTCCAACTTCTTTGATCATTTCTAAGTCATTTCTACCATCACCAAAAGCAGTCATGTCAGAAAGAGAAATTTCTAAAACTTGGCCTAATTCAGCTAAACCATGAGCCTTATGAATCTCTGGTAAAATCAAGTCAATTTCGCCATGACCACTACTTGTTACATTACAATAGCGGCCGAGGTTCTTTTTTAAGAGGTCTACATAATAATTTGTTTTTTTGTCCGGACAAGAAATTGAAAATTTAAGAACTTTGTCATCGATTTCATTAAATTCGTGTATTTTCTTTAATCGATAGTAGTATTTAGTAGAAATTTCATAGTAATCGTCTGTGAATTGAACCGGAAAGTAGGCACTTTCTGCACCTGAAACTAAAAATTGCAACTCAGATTGCTTTAAAAGAAAATCTTCAATCTTTTTAACAGTTTCTTCGGAGAAAGCATGCAAAGCTAAAATCTTTTCCTTAGTTCTAACTAGAGCGCCATTTTCTGCAACATAGATTACATTAGGAAAATCTTTAAAGAAAGTAGCAATTTGGTAATATTGATTACCACTAGCGATAGTGAATTTAATATCTTTCTTTTCTAATTTTTGATAAATTCGAGTAAATTTTTCTTCATCATAACTTTTATCGTCTCTTAAGAAAGTACCGTCCATATCTACGGCGATTAATTTAATCATTTTAAATCCTCCTCATATTTTTTACATTATTAAGATACCATTTATAAATAGAAAAAAAGTATCATTTTCGTAATTAAGAAGTAATTTTTTGAAAAGGGGTTACAATAGTTGAGCATGAAGAAGTTCAAAATAATCAAAGATTGCCTTTTTATTTTTACCACAGCGATTAGGCAATTCAGTCAGAGCATTGGCATCAAGGAATTGAACTTAATTATTTAATTAAGGGAAAGGATCTGCGTTTTGCACTTGAAGGTAAAACTTATCACTTTAATAGTGGTGATATTTGGCTTGTTAATCGAAGAAAGATTCATAGTTCATCTGGTAAAGAAGAAAATTGGGAATATGAAAGTTTGATTATTGATGATGATTTTTTATTAAGTCAATATCCTACAAGTATTAACTGGAACCTTGATCTGTTAGGAAAAAATGGCACTGAGAATAAAACTGCTTATAAAAAGTTAGAAAAAGAAATTATTGAGCTCGGTAAATTATGCCATAAACCATTAACTGACGCTCGACGTTTTATGGTTTTAAGTCATTTGAGTTTTACTTGATCAGAATTTTAATAAAAAAGATTCAGTTACTAAAAGTCCTAATCTTTCACTGGGGGATGAAATAATTAAATATATTAATGAGCATTTTCAAGAAGATATTCAGATTGACGATATGGTGCATTTACTTTGCTATTTTTTAAGGAGTATGTATTGCAGCAATATAGATTTGAATAAGAAATGGACTACTAAAAAAAGCTAGAATCCACATTACACGGATTCTAGCTTTTTTCATATATTCAACTAATTAAAGTATTTTTGTTCTTTTTCTTTCTTTTCAGCTTCAAGTGCCTTTTCACTGGCTGCTTGTTTAGGTAAGATCCAGTTCATTAACATACCAAAGATGGTACATAAAGCAACTGAAGTTAATTGGAAGTTACCAAGTTGTAAGTAAGCTCCACCGATACCAATAACTAAGATAACGGAAGCGATTAACATATTACGTTTTTCGCCAAAGTCGATTTTATCATCAACTAAAATCTTTAGACCATTAGATGCAATCGTTCCGAATAGTAAGAATGAAATACCACCGATAACTGGCATTGGAATTGATTCGATAACTGCAGCAACTTTACCAACAAAACTAAAGACAATTGCAAATACTGCAGCTCCTGCTAATACCCAAACTGAATGAACTTTGGTCATAGCTAAAACACCGATATTTTCACCGTAAGAAGTAGTCGGAGGACCACCGATAAAACCAGCAATAATTGTTGAAAGACCGTCACCCATCATAGTACGGTGTAAACCTGGATTCTTAAAGAAGTTTCTCTTAGTTAGAGAGTTAAGAACCATAATATGTCCCATGTGTTCAGTCATTGTAACAAAGGCGATTGGAGCCATTGTTAAGATAGCTGCTGGATACCATTTGAAGTGGTAGCTAATTCCAGGCACATCTAAAGCGGGCATGGAGAACCAAGCAGCCTTTGCTACTCCTGAAAAATCAACTATTCCTAAAATGCAAGATAGGGCATAGCCACAAACGATCCCAAGCATAATTGAAACTAAACTAGTAAAGCCTTTGAAGCACATTTGGAAAATTAAGGTCATGACCAAGGTAAAGATGGCAACACCGAAGTAAGTTAAGTTGTACTTGGTACCTTTCATCATGGCATCATTTGCAGCAGTAGTTGCAAGAGATAATCCAATTACGATAATGATTGGTCCTACAACAATTGGTGGTAAGACTTTGTTTACCCAATCAGACCCAACATTTGCGATAACTAAGGCAACGATAACATATACTAACCCAGCTGCAATTGCACCTTGAGCAATTGCTGGATACCCATCTTGCCTCATTAAAGCTTGCATTGTTGCAACGAAAGCAAAACTTGATCCTAAGTATGCTGGAATCTTGAAACGGGTTAGTAGCATATGGACTAAAGTACCCACACCAGATGAAAGAAGAGCAATACTTGGATTAATTCCGACTAAGATTGGAACCAGAACCGTTGAACCAAACATGGCAAACAAGTGTTGCATGGAAAGTAGAATTCCTTGTCCTAATTCTGGCTTCTCATAAACGTCTAAGATCGCATCATCATTATGAAATGTGTCTTTAGGCATCTTTTTCATAATTTCCTCCTTGAAATTAAAATCTTGATGACCTAAAGAAAAAACGACTATCTAAAGAGGATTCCTTTAAGATAGTCGTTTCTGTTTAAAACTATGTCAAAAAATAGTTTACGCGCAGATTTCCTTGATAGCCTCACGGGACTATATTAAAGGTCATCACATTATTTCTTTCTTAATTTAACTAAGATATAAGAAAAAAGTCAAGCATAAAATTAGCTCTGTTCTAAGTTGTTGATTTTAAAGTTTGTAAACATAAAAAAATTTTTTGTGTAAGCGATATCCTTGCTATAATACGGCTAAGGAGGACTATTTGGCTTTTTAAACAAATAATGAACATAAATTAACTTTGACAAACATAAATGAACATATATAATAAAGATGTAATGAGTTAGTTAGCCAAATAGAATTAAGGTGAATAATGCTTAAAAGAGAACGATTAAGAAATATTTTAGAAATTGTAACTGATAGAAAGTTTGTAACCGTTGATGAATTGGCTAAAACATTGCAAGTTTCAGACATGACGATTAGACGGGACCTTAATGAATTAAATACTACTGGTAAAGTGATGAGAATTCATGGCGGGGCACAGGTAATTTCTCAACAAGATTCTGTTGAAAAAAATTATATCCAGAAACGAGAAATTAACATCTCTGAAAAACAAGCGGCAGCTGAAGTTGCAAGTAAAATTGTTCAAGATGATGAAACAATTTATGTTGGACCAGGAACAACTTTAGAATTTATGGTTGCAAAATTGAATCAAAAAAACTTGCGAATTGTTACTAATTCTTTACCTGTTTTTGAGGCTGCTAAAAAGAATGCGAATAATTATGAACTGATTTTAATTGGGGGTTCATATCGTAGAGTTAGTGGGGCTTTTATTGGAGCGTTAGCAAACAATCAGTTAAGAGGAATATCTTTTGATCGGGGCTTTGTTGGCGTAAACGGAATTAAAGACAACTCGATGATGACAGCTAATTTAGAAGAGGGACAAACTCAAGGACTAGGATTGAATCGCTCACGTAAAAAGTATGTTGTAGCTGATTATCATAAAATTAACCGCAATGATTTTTACGAATTTTACCATTTGTATGATGTAGATGGGTTAATTACAAGTCCTGGGCTTGATACTGATATCGTAAAACATTACAGCCAAATTACGATTTTGTATCATTAAGGTAATTACCTTAATGCTTGCTATTAAAAAGATGGGCATACAAGAAGTATTTAAACATGTAGGATCCCGTCAAACAGGCTTTGCCTTAAATTCAATTCTAAATATGGAAATTGAAAGAGCTAAGTATCCATTGAATCCTTTTATTAACGCTGGAGCAATTGCTACAACTTCAATGATAGTAAGTAAGACGGGTGACGATGCATTTGAAGAAATCTTAGATTTTGCTCGTGATATTTGTAATGACCCAGATCTTTATTTAGATCAAATAATTTATCATTCTGAAAAAAGAACAGGCAATCTAGGCCGGTCGTTAGCATATTATATGGAATCTAAAAACATGATGCTGGGGGATGTAGTGACTAGTCTTGATACTTACTTTAAGCAGTGTTCAATGATGGCAACTGCACGTTCTTTAGCAAATTTAGGGGCTGTTTTAGCTAATGGCGGTGTAAAACCATGGGACAACAAACGCATTATCCCTGATGAAGAAGCTCATTGTATCAAGTCATTAATGATGACAACTGGCCTATATAATCAATCAGGTATTTATTCACGACTAATTGGTGTACCAACAAAGAGTGGTGTTGGTGGTGGTCTTATGTCCGCTGCACCTCACAAATATGGAATTGGGATCTTTAGTCCTGCCTTAGATAAAGATGGGAACAGTATCGCAGGCTTAGATTTGTTGAGAGATATTGTTGATGGATTAGAGCTAGATGTATTTGATTAAGTAAGAATTAAAAAATTAATATTTTAGAAGTGTCTGGGAAAAAACTAATTCCTAAGACATGAAAAAAGAACGATGATTTCCTTT
>NZ_PCYR01000046.1:0-5860 GCF_002553805.1 Lactobacillus sp. UMNPBX19 | reverse complement strand
GGCTTACTTGCTGTTGCAGAACCTTCCTTGAACGTTCCCCATGCTTGGCCATTGTTACGTCCTACTAAGTAGCCGTATTCGTTATTAGCACGTGGTTGTCTTAACCATGTGTATTGACCAATTGTGCGGTAAGCATCATATTTAACTTCTGAATTAGCTGGTAATTCTGCAATTACTTTACTGTTAGTGCTTGCGCCGGTTCTCAAATTAATTGCTCCACCGGTTACAAAGACACCGTTTTGCTTAGTCCAATCACTGTTTACGTTAGTGTTTGTGCTGGGCTTTTGAGATGGTTGACTTGGCTTGTTAGTTGGTTGAGCTGGCTTATTAGTATTTGGTCTAGCAGGTGCTTGACTACTGCTTTGTCCGTTATTAGCATTTGAATTATTGGTATTAGCAGCGTTATTTGATGTGTTGTTATTAGTATTAGTCTTGTTTGAAAGAGGAACTACATTAACATTTCCATCAACATTTTGACCGCGCCAATTTTGCGTATATTGCCAGATAGCCACATTATCCATTGATGGGAAGTAGTTGAAGTCAGGATTGTCTTCACGACCATTAGTCTTATACTTAGCTACCCATAAGGCATTTGGATACTTTTCAGAAATCTTATTAGTATCAACCTTATTCTTTAATAACCATTCATTAGAATAAAGCATTGGATTGTATCCACCATCATGAACAGTATCCATGAAACTAGTGATTGCATTAGTATTAGCTGCAACACTGCCATTAGTATTATTGTTAACGTCTTGTTCCCAATCAGTTGCTAAATATGAGCCTTGTGGTAAACCAGCTTGTTGTGCTGAATTAACTGCATAGTTTCCTTCTTGAACTGCTCGATTGCTGTCAGAGCCAAAATGAGTGTAGTGGTAACCCATAGTCATCATATTATTTTGTTCAGCACTCTGGATTTGACCTTGAGCATTAGGATTTTGATAATTTGTACCTTCAGATACTTTAACGACAGCAAATTGTGCCCCAGATTTTGCTTGTTGATTCAAGTTTGTACTTTGCCAACTTGAAACATCTACACCTGCAGAACGTGCAGGCACATTATCAGTTGCGGCTTGTGCTACTTGATGAGTTTTAGTAACACCCATCGGATCTACAATTGCTAAAGCTGTCATAGCACTAGCACAAGCTAATGCACTAATAAATTTCTTATTTGTTGAACGCATTAAAAACTTCCTCCTCCAAAGAATTTTAATGAAACAATCTAATCTTTTATAAATTAACGAACTAGTACTGACTTGGCAGATATCCATTGGTTTCCACCAAGGTCGTACCAAGTTTGTCCGTTAACATTAGCTACACGGAAGTATCTCCAACTTGAACCGTCTTTCAAGAACTTACCTGAAATTTGATCTTGGCCTGGAACACGCCAAACTGGCACACCATAGTCTGGTTTAGAATTAATAGTCAATACACCAGATTTGGCAGTGACTTGTGCTTCTTGAGTAGTATATTTTGCCATAATCCATTTACCATTACTAATTTCATAATATAAGTTGCCGTCGGCATATTTTGAAGCTATAACTACGAACTCACTACCAACTTCAACTCGTTGGCCTAACTTTTGACCATCTGGACCTGATAATACTTGCGTAGTCTTAGTTACTTTAACTAAAACAGTAGATGCACTCTTTGGAGCAGTATTAGTACTAATCCATTGGGTACCATAGTTATTATTTGCAGCTGCTGTAGACACAGCGCTTTGGTAACTCTGTACTGGTGCAATATTTTCAACAACTGAAGCAGTTGGTTTTACAACAGTTTTAGCACTAGTAGTTACTGGAGCAGTCTTAACTTCCTTAACTTCAACTTCAACCTTCTTAGGCTTTACTACTGGAGCTTCAACTACTTTAGCTGACTCTTTAGTTGAAACTACCAGAGTGGTCTTAACAGCTGGAGTTGTTTCTTTTTTCACAGTTTCAATTGGTTTTACTACTGGAGTCTCAACCTTTTTAACTGTATTAGTCGTCTTGTTTTCAGTAGTCTTTACTACTGGGATAGCAGTCTTAGTTTCTTTATTTTCAGCTTTAGGAGCTTCAACTTTTACAGGGGTAGTCTTAGCTGGTTCAGCTTTAACAGCCTCTTTTTTAACTTCTTCTTTCTTAGCTGGAGTTGCTGCTAATGAAGTAGCTAATTGTTTAACTGGTTGAGCTGCCTTAGTTTCTGATTTAACCTTCAAAGTCGTAGTTTGGACTGGAGTTTTAACTTCTGCCACTTTCTTTGTTTCAACAGTGGCTGCTTTAACTGGAGCTGCAGGAGCTTGACTCTTAGCTTGTTGAGTTTGAACTACTGGAGTCTTAATTGGTTGGCTAGCTTGGTTGTTAGTAGTGGTTGTAGTTTGCTTATTACTATTATTAGTATTAGCAGTAGTGTTATTAGTAATTGGGCTAAATGCAAGTGCATTAATCCAGCCGTTACCAATAAATGCGCGCTTTACGCCGTTGTTATAAGTAATATACTTAGTAACATTTACGTTTTGACCAACTCTTGCAGTATCTACTTGTGTACCAACACTAGGATCAACTGGTGCACTCATAACTGGTGTTGTTTGTGCAACTGTACGATTTTCGTTAACAACTTGTGTAACGGGATCATATTTGTCAAAACCATTAGTTGCAATCACACTATTAAGCGTCTTAGCATAATTTGGATCAGTAGCGTATTTACCTTGTAAACCATTTTGAGTTGCTTGAGCATAGTTATTTGAGTTTTCTACCCAAGTACCAGAGTAATAATTACCCATTTGGTTACGTAATAAAGCACCATTATCTTCAAATGATTCAGTATATGATGGATACTTTCTAAATCTGGCATTAGTGGTGTAGTAACCACCATTACCGTATTCGCCAGTATTCATATTTACTGACTGACCGTTGTAAGAGCCTTTAATACCAAATAAGTTATTATTAGGTTCTTGAGCCAAACCTGATTGGCCCCAAGCTGATTCAACTGCTGCTTGAGCAAGCATAACTGAAGTATAAGTACCATACTTAGATGATGCGGTAGTAGCAGCTGGAATAGCTTTATCTAAAAATTCTTGTTGATAGGTTGCAGCTTGAACAGTACCTTCACCAGTTTTTAAAGGATTATCTGGTTTAAGGTTGTTGGTAACTGATATACCGGCAGTGGTTATAAGTGCCGCGGTAGCAATACCAGTGAATGTTCGTTTTTTCATCACTTAAACTCCCTCCAATTTACATACACCCTTTATTTTAGTTTGGCAAGTTGCCAGATACAACCGAACAAACATTCTGAAATAAAAAAGTAACATAAATTACATACTTTCATCTTAAAATAAAAGAGACTGGGAAAAAAGTCACTTTTTGACTAAATTTTGATAAAGCTCAAAAATAAAATCGTTGATCTATCAAGGTTTATGCAACCATGATTATCAACGATTTTTGTGATTTAAGAGTTTTTTCCCAGACTCTTTAAGAGTTTATTTAATAACTTAATCAAGTTTCTTATCTCAAAAAATATCGTCCTAATTCTTTTCACTATCATCAAACACAGAAGTAACTGTACGTTCAACATATTGAGCAGATAAAGGAGTCTGATATTGATCAACTTCTTCCTTTACAAATAAGTTAGCTTCACACATTTCGTTCATAGCATCCTTAACTTCATTTTCAGTCAAGTTTTCTGCTGCATCAGGTAAAGATAGATTTACTTTCTTATTTTTATCATTCTTAAATGTAAGTCTTAATGTTTTAGTAGTAGTCATTTTTTATTCCCCTAAATTTTCTTTATTTATGTGTTTGTCTTAAGCTTGAATATATGAATATGAAATTAGTCTAGCAGTTTTAATACCATCGTCTTTTTGTAACTCAGACATGGCATTTCCCACCTTCATTACTTCTTCAGCACTAGCTTGCTTCTTGACATTTTTTAAAATTCTACTTTTCTTACCCTTGCTATATTTTTCACCCGCAAAAGTAAATTGAACTGATTGATCTTTTAAAATAAATTCCATTTTTATACCTCTAAGTAATCAAACTGATAATTAATTTTTTGTAAGTCAGCATCGGTGAATTGCCTTACACTATTACTAACGATTTATCTCAAAAAATTGTGCCACTTTTTCAACAAATTTTTCATACGTGAATTTGGTATAATTTAAGTAAGATAAATTCATTTTTATAGGAGGAAAAAATGATGAAACGATCAAAACTCGGAGTTGCCATTACGGCATTCTTCATTACCTTTTTAGCAGTTGGATGTTCAAACACATCATCAAATAATTCATCTAATAGTGGTTTCGACAAGTACACCACCTATATGAATCAAGGAAAAGATGCTGCTTCTAGTCAAAAATATGAAACAGCTGAAGAAAAATTTGAAGATGCACATGATGTAAAAGCTACTTCTGAATCAAAAGCTTATGCAGATCAAGCTGGCGACATGAAGGATGCTCAAGAAGAAATTAGAGAATATGAATTTAAAGATGCCTTAGGTGAATTAGATAAAGCAGCCAACAAGACTAATGGCTACTCAGTAATGACTAAACAAGCTTCTAAACTCTACAAGACAATTGACAAGGTTCAAGATCATATCACTAATGATATTAACCCATTATACAAACAGGCTAAACTAAGCTACAGAGATGGTGACTACCAAGTAGCGGTTAAATCTTGCGACCAAATTTTAGATTTACCTTACATCAACAGTAAGTATTATAAGAAGGTAAAGAAGAACGTTAAACATTTACGCAAAGTTGCTAATGCAAAATTAAATGGCGAAAATGTTAACGATGACATTGACACTGATAACTTAGATGCTAATGATGACGATGAAGTTACTACTTCAAACAAGCAAACTCCTAACTCAAAATCTAGCTCATCAAACAGTAATAATACTGACAACAACACTAATTCTAACTCTAACAATAGTTCAAGCAATTCAAATAGTTCAAACTCTCAAGACAATAGTGCTGCAAGCCAAAAATCTAGTGCAACAAGCTCAAGCAGCAACACTGCAGCTAATAACAACAATTCAAATACTAATTCTTCATCAACTTCAAGTAGCGATAGTATGATGATCGATGGTCAAACAGTTACTGGCAGAGTAATTTCTCAAACTCGTAATCAATTAAGTTCAATTGGTGTTGATACTAGTTCATGGTCTGACCAAAAAGTTGTTGACTTCATGAGATCAGCTGCTAATAGTGGCCATACTACAATTGATTCTTACACCAAACAAGATGTAGAAAACTTTAAATAAGCCCTATAAAATTTGCTTTTGATTGTAATTCAATGTAAGATTATATTGAATTTTTGTACAGCTAGACAGTAAAGGAGCTCTTAACTTTGACTGAAGACAAGAAGAACACCAAAGAAACTCAAGAAAAAGAAGAATTTGAAGTAGTTATGCCAGAGGCAAATCGTGTAGAAATGCCAGCTACTGAATTTAAAGAACAACCAGATTACTTAAAGACATTTGCTAACTTCTATATTTCAAAATTTGACGAAAGCGATCTTGAAATTATGGATGTTTACGATGGTAATCATGATGTTATTGAAATTAATACATACTTAACTAACAATATGGCTTTCAGCCGTCAAAATTTAGTTAAACACGTATTAAATATCCATGCAAATCGCTTCTTGGATATGCTTAACAACATCCAAAAGCAAACTGGTGTAGATCCACAAAATATGAAAACTTACGAAGATTGGGAAAAATGGTACACTGATCGTCGTAACGAAATTAAGCAAACTCTTTCATAAAAAAATCACAAATTATTAGTTGCATATTGAATCCTAAAGGAACAAAATAGTGCTGATAAAAGTGTCTGGGAAAAAACTAATTCCTAAGACATGAAAAAAGAACGATGATTTCCTTT
>NZ_PCYR01000045.1:0-6444 GCF_002553805.1 Lactobacillus sp. UMNPBX19 | reverse complement strand
CAGGTCCGAATGGACTTTTTATTTTTTATCAAGTGTTCAATTTAATTTTACAATCAGCGAAAATAATAATTACTATTTACCTATACAGTATAGATGGGTAGATATGTCGTATGAAAATCATAATATAATAATAAACCCTACTAATCCTAATATTATTGGATATTCATATTCAGATGGAACTTTTAACAGCAAAAATAAGGCCATCTATGAATATTTTGAGCGACTTTGTTGCTTTACTCCTCCCACACTTATATACGATAAACCTAAAGGTTATCAAATTGATTATGATCAGTTAGGTATTGATTGGAGTAATTCAATGTTGAATGGCAAAACAAAATATTGGGTAAATGGTCACAGTATTTTTTCCGATAATAAAGTAAGAATACCTTATAACTTTGTATTTTATGGTAAACCTTTAGATGATATGGGCAAATATCTTGGAAGTTCGAATGGGGTTGCCTTAGGCAAAAGTAATAAAGACGCATTTAGACGAGCTTTGAGGGAATATATTGAAAGAGATGTTTTACTTACTTGCTGGTTAAACAAAGGTAGAGATTTATTTCAAGTAAAATTAAATCCATATATAGGAGTATCACCATATCTTCTAAGACATGGCATAACTATTGAGTATTTTGTTTATAAATATAGAGTTAATAATAATTTTATAGTTTGGTGTCAGTTAACCAATCCTAAAAATGAGAAAGCATATCAGTCTTCGGGATTTGCGGCAAAATTAGATATAGAAGAAGCTATAAAACATGCATTGAGCGAAGCGTGGGGAGCCCTAAAATATAAAGAAGAAAATATAAAATCTAATAATTTGAATATTTTAAAAGATATTCAAAATTATTATTTTGACGTAAATAATTCAAATAAAATCAAAATCTTGACGAAGTACACTAAAATATATAATTATTCAAATTTAACTAATTTGTCAAATATAGGGTTAAGAGACAAATATCAGGAAATTATTTCTGTAGATTTAAGTATACCCGAACTTCGTAGTCAGGGACTATACTGTCAAAAGGTAATAGGAGTAGGCGGTAAAAGTATGGTTTTTGATTATCATTTGGCTTCGGATATGCCAAAATATTTACCGCTAGCATAATTATGAAATATACAAAAGACGACTTTAGGATAGATTATGAACGCTGCACTGAGGTTGCAAATAACAGTCAGCAATTTTATGGAACTTCTTTTTTTAGCCAATTAGTTAAACAGAAAAATATAGATATTAGCAAGATTGATAACTTATATCAAGTTTTATTAAAGCCTGCTATTGAACAGCCTTTTAGAAGCTTAGATTTTACTCCGTATCCCATTCATTTGAGCTATCCATCAGCTCGCAGTTTTTATACAATACGTATATTTTTAGCAATTAGTTCATCCAAATTAATTACCAAAGTAATAGGTATGGATAAGGTTCAAATTTTTGAAAGTAAAGAAGTTAAGCTAGTACCTAATAGCTACTACATAGTTAAAACATGTGAAATTAATAAAAAAATGTATCAAGCTATTCATAATACGTTGCAAGTTTTAGAATGCGGCCATGCGATAGGAAGTAT
Source organism: Lactobacillus sp. UMNPBX19 (assembly GCF_002553805.1). Classification (NCBI taxonomy): domain Bacteria; kingdom Bacillati; phylum Bacillota; class Bacilli; order Lactobacillales; family Lactobacillaceae; genus Lactobacillus; species Lactobacillus sp. UMNPBX19. The sequence goes on along the minus strand of NZ_PCYR01000045.1, from coordinate 4,879 downwards.
TTATAAGTTAGCTAATAACCTTGGTTGCAAAATCAATGTTACAACTAATGATGATTATGACTACATTTCATTATTAAATGAACCTAACTTACAAAATGGATTAATTAAATTAAGTGATCAGTACATCAATCGATCTAGTGGTAATTATTATGGAATGCTTACAAACTTTGAAGAAATATCTGATATGAAAACATTAGATACTGTTGAAGTTAAAGAAGTAATGAATTTAATGAAGGTGTTACCAACAGATATTAATATCATGTATTTTAAGAATGGGGGAAATGGTTATTATATAGATAATAATCAACATAAATTAAGTTATGAATGGCTGCAACGGGAGTATCCGTTTTGGGATCCTATTAATGGATCTGCTATTACTTTATTTGAACTAGGAAAAAATATAAATTCTAATACAATTGAAACGATTGCGTTTTTGTCACAGTTACTCTGTCTGAAAAATTCAAAAATAAATTTTATTAATCGTCCAGTAAAACAAGTACTTCCAGTGCATTGGAAAAAAGAATTAGGTCTTGAGAATAATAAATATACACCTTTTTATGCACTAATTTCTACGAAAATATCAGAAGATAATTTTAATGAGAGACTATATTAAGAAGATATTCTAGCTATCTAATTACTAAATATAACTAATAATTTAAAAAGAAAGTATTAATTTAAGCCATGATATTTGTTTAACAGATAATAAAATTTTTTAATAACCTTAAATTGATATATTTGTATACTATACATAATAAGTTATTAAGGAAGTCTTAAGCTTATTGCTCTGTAGGCAGTAGAATATCTTTATTCATCAGGACTTGATATGATTAAGTTAATCAATCATAAGTCATACAAAGATTAAAAATAGCTAGCTAAATCAATCTTTTATGTATTTTTAGGAAAGGAAGCCTAATTATGATGGAAGATAAACATGGAATTAAAGACAAGATAGCAGGTAAGCTTAAAGAAGTAGAAGGAAAAATCACTGGTGATAAAGCTCGTGAGGTCGAAGGAAAAGCTCAACAAGCTAAAGGAAAGGTGAAATCTAAGGCTACTGAAGTAAAAGAAGACTTAGAATAATCTACTCATTGTATATTTTAGAAATAGGAGGCGATCCCCATGCTTCACTGGATTTGGGTTTTGATTGTCGGAGGCGTAATCGGGTTGATTGCAGGAGCCATTACTCATAAAGGCGGCTCAATGAACTGGATTGCTAATATTATTGCTGGGCTAGTAGGTTCATCTCTAGGCGAAGCTTTGCTTGGTGCTTGGGGTCCGCAAGTAGCGGGAATGGCAATTGTTCCATCATTACTAGGAGCTATTATTTTAGTTATCTTAGTATCATGGATTATGACAATGCTATTTGGGTCAAAAGCTCATTCATAAATCATATTTAACACAATTTAAAAATTCTCTCTCAAAAGAGCAGTCTTAGTCGACTGCTTTTTTCTATGGGCGGCCTTTTAAATTTTCATAGTATAATGGATATGATATAAAAATCTAGGTAAGAAAAGAGATAACAATGCGTTTAATTTCATGGAATATTGACTCCCTTAATGCTGCTTTAACCAGTGACTCACCGCGTGCCCAACTTACGCGTAGCGTTTTAAATACAATAAAAGAAAAAGATGCCGATATTATTGCTATTCAAGAAACAAAATTACGTTCTACTGGTCCAACGAAGAAGCACCAAGAAGTTCTTGCAGAGATGTTACCTAACTATGACTATGTCTGGCGTTCTTCTGAAGAGCCAGCAAGAAAAGGCTATGCCGGGACAATGTTTTTATATAAAAACACTTTAACGCCTGAGGTAACTAAGCCGACTATTGGCGCACCCGATACAATGGATTATGAGGGACGAATTTTAACCTTAGAATTCGATAATTATTATGTTACTCAAGTATATACACCAAATTCTGGAAACGAATTAAGACGATTAGAAGATCGCCAAATTTGGGATGAAAAGTATACAGAATATTTACAAAAATTAGATAAAAGTAAACCAGTAATCGCTAGTGGTGACTATAATGTTGCACATACTCCAATTGATTTGAAACACCCTGAAAATAATCATCATAACGCTGGCTTTACTGATGAAGAAAGACAAGATTTTGATAAGCTACTCAAACTTGGCTTTACTGATACATTTAGAAAAGTTCATGGCAATATTGAAGGAGTCTATTCTTGGTGGGCTCAAAGAGTGAGAACCAGCAAGGCTAATAACTCAGGCTGGAGAATTGACTATTATATTGTTTCTGATAGAATTGCTGATCAGGTAACTAAATCAGAAATGATCGATACCGGAGATCGTAAAGATCATTGTCCAATTATGCTAGAAATTAATTTATAATTATCCACTTGTGGATAAGTGAAGAAGATCGTTTAGGTCTTCTTTTTTAATTTAGATGGGAAGTGAAGGCTGTGGATAACGTTTTAAAAGAAGCAATTTTGAATGGGTTATACGATAAGGATAAAAATAATGGCAATGAATTCTTGAGTCCCCAGTTAGTAAGTAATGATAAGGAGAACAAGATCTGGTTTACTTTGCGGCAAGAATTATTATCAGCTACTTCTTTTACTTGGGCAGTTGCATTTATTTCTGAAAATATGCTTGTTCCATTTAAATTAGTGATGTCGGAACTAGCTAAAAAAGGAATTAGCGGTACGTTAATTACAGGTACTTATCTTGGCTTTAATAGTCCGAAAGTTTTCAAGGAATTAATGAAAATACCGAACCTGAAAGTTCGGCTAAGTGAAGAAGCTGGTTTTCACGCTAAGGGATATATTTTTAATCATGAAGATTATCAAACTATTTTAATTGGGAGTGCAAATTTTACTAGATCAGCTTTATTGAAAAATTGCGAGTGGGGATTAAAAGTAACATCTCATGAAAATGGCCACTTATTTCAAGAAGTTAACAATCAAATTCAGATTGCGATGACTACTAGCCTTCCACTTACCAATTCCTGGATTAGAGAATATGAGAAAAATTGGCAGCCTGTCAAAAAGACAGCTATGCATTTGGCAACTGATCGAAAAGAAGATATTTTGCCTAATAAAATGCAAAAAGCTGCTCTAAATAATTTAACTGCTCTAGTAAATGAGGATGCAAAAAGAGCCCTGGTTGTTTCTGCCACTGGGACGGGAAAAACCTATTTGGGAGCATTTGCAGTTCGAGAATATCACCCTAAAAAATTTCTTTATCTAGTACATAGAGAACAAATTGCTAAAAAATCTTTAGAGAGTTTTTATAAGATAATTGGCGGAAGTCGTGAGGACTATGGTTTATTAACTGGAAATAAGCATGATTTTAATAAAAAGTATCTTTTTGGAACCATTCAAACTTTAAGTCAGGATAAAGTTTTAGGAAAATTGGATCCAAAAGAATTCGATTATATTTTAATTGATGAAGCCCATCGAGTGGTCGCTCCAACTTATCAAAAAATTTTAGAACACTTTACGCCTAAATTTTTACTAGGAATGACTGCTACACCTGAAAGAATGGATAAGCAAAACATCTATGAAGTATTTGATTATCACTTAGCTTATGAAATTAGGCTAAAGGATGCCTTGAATGAGCAGATGTTAACACCGTTTCACTATGTGGGAGTAGAAGATTATACGGTAGGCGATGAGGTAATTACTGAAACTAGTAAATTAAAAAACTTAGTTGCTGAAAAGCGAGTTGATTATGTCCTTAAACAGCTTGATTACTATGGCTATTGCGGTAAAGAAGCTAAAGGTTTAGTATTTTGCAGTCGGCAAGAAGAAGCACGAAAGTTAGCAGAATTATTTACGCAAGCTGGACACCTTGCACAGGCTCTGACTAATGAGGACAGTCAGAAGAAACGAGTAGAAGTAACTAAGAAGTTAGAAAATGGTGAATTAGAATATATATTTACCGTAGATCTATTTAATGAAGGAATCGATATTCCATCCCTAAATCAGATTGTGATGCTCCGAAATACCCAATCGAGTATTATTTTTATTCAACAACTAGGGCGTGGGCTGCGTAAATTTCCGGGAAAAGACTATGTAACTGTAATTGATTTCCTGGGTAATTATAAGAATAACTATCTAATTCCAATTGCCTTAAATGGTGATAAGAGTCGTGACAAAGATCAAGTTATTAGAGAAAGTAAAGTACCGCAAGTTATCGATGTTTCAACAATTAACTTTACTGAGGTAGCTTCACAAAGGATTTTAGATTCACTTGAAAAAATAAAACTAGATAGCATGCGGGAGCTGAAAAAGTCCTATGAAGATTTAAAGGCAAAACTGGGGCGCGTCCCTCTTTTATATGACTTTTATCAATATGGAACAACCGCTCCAACTGTTTTTGCTAAAAATCACCTTTTAGCCCACTATGGCGATTTTTTAAAGAAAATGGGAGAAAAAGTCGAGCTAACGGATTATCAAAGTTCTGTTTTATCTTTTGTAACGAAGGAGTTGTTATTTGGCAAAAGACCGCATGAATTATTGCTCTTAGAAAGCTGTTTAGTTAAGGAAAAGGTAAGTGAAGCATCCTATCTGCAATTACTCGAAGGAAAAAATTGCTATGTAAATGATGCTGTACTAGATTCAATTGGGAAAGTTTTATCCTTAGAATTTTTTGACGTGAAACAAGGAAAAACAACGAAAAAAGTGCAGTATGGAAATATTCCATTAATTGAAAAGACAGGAAAGCACTATCTATTTTCAAGTCAACTTTCGCAGAGCTTACGGGCTAATCAGCAATTTAAAAACCTATTTAACGATGTTATAAAAACAGGCTTGGCGCTTTCAAAAGAATATGATTCTGATCAACAATTTACTTTGTATAAACAATATGATCGTAAGGACGTTTGTCGCCTCTTAAACTGGCCTAAGGACGTTTCAG